>JAQURI010000149.1 GCA_028715665.1 Candidatus Ratteibacteria bacterium | reverse complement strand
CAGACAGCTCTCGATTTGGGCGTGCCGGCTCCTACGATTGCCGAGGCCGTATTTGCCCGCTGTATCTCCGCTTTAAAAGAAGAGCGGGTCAATGCGTCGAAAATTTTAAAAGGGCCTTCTGATAAGCAAAAAATAGATAAAAAAGAGTTTATAAAGAAAGTAAAAAACGCCCTTTATGCTTCCAAGATATGTTCATATGCGCAAGGATTTGCTCTTATGAAAACTGCAAGCGAAGAATATAAATGGGATTTGGATTTTGGAAGAATCGCGCTTCTTTGGAGAGCGGGATGCATTATCAGGGCTCGTTTTCTTGAACATATAAAGAGCGCTTTTGACAAGAATAAAAAACTTGCCAATCTTCTGCTTGACCCATATTTCAATGAAGTGGTTACAAAAAACCAGGGTGATTGGCGTACGGTTGTTTCAAAGTCCGTAGAACTTGGCGTGCCTGTACCCGCTTTTTCTTCCGCTCTTGCATATTATGACAGCTATCGAGCCCAGCGGCTTCCCGCTAATTTACTGCAGGCGCAGCGCGATTATTTCGGAGCCCATACATACGAAAGAATCGATAGACCCAGAGGCGAATTTTTCCATACCGAATGGATATAAGATAAAAATTGATTACGGAGATTATTGAAAAAGAGATTACAGCGGTTAAGGATTGAGAAGTAATCCGTGTAATCTTATTTGTAAAATTTGGTATAATATTTTTATGGATAAAACGGATAACCTGTTTGATATTTCAGGGAAAGTGGTGGTTATTACTGGCGCTGGTGGAATATTGTGCGGGAGTATCGCAAAAGCGTTGGCGCAAAGAGGAGCAAAAGTCGCACTTTTGGATATCAAGAAAGAAGCAGGCGATTCTATTGCAAACGAAATTAATAAAAACGGGGGCGAAGCAATATCGATAATCACTGATGTTCTAAATAAGCAAAGTCTGGAAAAAGCAAAAGAAGGAATTTTAAAAAAAATCGGCAAAATCGATGTTTTGATAAACGGCGCCGGCGGAAATAAAAAAGAAGCGACCACCTCCGAGAGTTTATCCTTTTTTGACCTGCCTAAAGACGCATTTCAATTCGTTTTCGATTTGAATTTTATCGGCACATTTCTTCCATGTCAGGTTTTCGGCAAAGCGTTTGCAAAACAAAAAAAAGGCATCATTATTAATATTTCTTCGATGGCTTCTTTGAGAGTCCTGACTAAAGTTGCGGGGTATTCTGCGGCAAAATCCGCCGTAAACAATTTTACGAAATGGCTGGCTGTCCATATGGCAAAAGAATATTCCCCTCAAATAAGGGTGAATGCGATAGCACCCGGATTTTTCTTGACGGAGCAAAACAAGTTCTTGTTAATGGACGAAAAAACAGGAAGCCAAGCCCCGAGAGGAAAAATGATTATTGAACATACGCCTATGTCAAGATACGGCAAGCCGGAAGATTTAATTGGAAGCGTGATATGGCTTATATCACCTGCTTCAGAATTTATAACCGGAATAATCATTCCCATTGACGGTGGTTTTTCTGCTTACGGCGGCGTATAATGATTTGATGAAAAACAATAAGGAGAATAAATAAAATGAAGGTTAAGCATATCTTCTTAATGTCTATGATCGCGGCAATACTTGGTATTGCGATTACCTTTGCTTATGCGGAAGACAAAGTAGAATTAAAGTTGAATTTACAGAAAGGCCAATCCTACAAGATGCAGCAACTTACCGACCTAAAAATTAGCCAGACAGTTCCCGGACAACAGGGACAACCACAGACAATGACAATAATCCAAAAGTCTGGAAACAGAAACATATATTTGGTAGAAGATGTGCAAGCTGACAGCAGCCTTGTTTTGAAAGTTACCCATGACGCTATCTTTTTTAAAACTGAAAATCCTATGGCAGGCGGGAAGACAGAATATGACTCTACCGATACTTCTACAGATGTTGGTCCGCTGGCATCAATCTTTAATGCCATAGTGGGTCAGAGTTTTTCAATTATCATAACACCTGATGGGCATGTAAAAGAAGTTCAGGGCGCAGACGAACTATTTAAACATATACAGGAAAAAATTAATGAGTTATCCGATGCGCAAACAAAGGCTGCCATGGAGACAAGCTTAAAATTACAGTACAGTAAGGAATCATTAAAGGCAAATACAGAAAATTCTTTTGATGCGTATCCGGATAGCCCTGTAGCCGTCGGAGACACTTGGCAGAGAAGGACTGCCTTAAATCAGGGATTACCTATGATTATCAATGCTATATATACATTGAAAGAACGAAAAGACGACGTAGCTGTCATCGATATATTTGCGATGATTCAACCTAACCGTGAAGCTGGAATGATGGATATGGGTTCCACAAAACTTTATTACAATGTTTCGGGTAGTGCAACCGGTATCCTGGAAATGCAGGAATCTACAGGTTGGATAATTCGTTCTGACCAATCATTAAAATTGTCCGGGACAATTATGGTTCAATCTCCTCAAATGCAACAGCCCATGTATAAGATCG
>JAQURI010000148.1 GCA_028715665.1 Candidatus Ratteibacteria bacterium | reverse complement strand
CATCTTGTTATTGCAGAGGTAAGGGTAGTCTTTCCATGGTCCACATGGCCTATTGTCCCTATGTTTATATGAGGCTTTGTTCTTTGAAATTTTTCTTTAGCCATAATATTTCCTTTCTTTATGTAAAGTTCTAAAACTGGTAGCGGTGATTGGATTTGAACCAATGACTCCACGGTTATGAACCGTGTGCTCTAACCACTGAGCTACACCGCCTGTAAATTTCAAGATACAATATCAATAAGAATAATTATAATTAATTTTTATTATTTTTAAAGTAGGGATAAATTTTATTAAAGAAGATTTTATGTGTCAAATTAAGATTAAAATTTAACCTAAAGCTCGAAGCAGAATTTTTTATTTTTAATAAGTTTAGTGCAGGCATCCACAACTTCAGCATCATATAGCTTGCCCCGGCCGCTGTTAATCTCTTCAAGCGCTTTATTCATACCGAGAGATGGCCTGTATGGTCTGTGAGAGGCCATTGCCTCCACTACATCTGCCACTGCAAGTATTCTGGCTTCCAGGACAATTTGCTTACCTTTTAATCGATTCGGATAACCCGAACCATCAATTCTTTCGTGATGCTGGAGTATGATATTTGCAATGGGCCATGGAAATTCCACTCTGCTTATCATATCATGTCCCAACTGCGCATGGGTCTTGATCATATCGTATTCTATTTCCGATAATCTTCCGGGCCTGGTCAAAATAGATGTTGGCAGATTTATTTTTCCTATGTCATGAATCAATGCAGCAATCTTTATACACTCTATTTTGTCATTATCCAAACCCATTACCTTTGCAATAGAGATAGCCAGCGATGCCACTCTTTTTTGGTGGCCCGAAGTATAAGGGTCCCTGATTTCGATTATAGAAGCCAGGGTATTGATGATGTCATTTAAAGTTTTACGCAGTTTCTGATAACTCTCGTTAAGCTTTACCTCTGTTATTTTACGTTGTGTAATATCTCTGACTATTCCTTCATAATAAACAGGTTTGCCATTCTTATAGATAACCCTTGAATTGATCTCTACTGTTATAACAGATCCGTCTTTCTTCTTTAACTGCGTTTCGAAAATTTTATTCCTTTTATTCGGCGCAGGCCTGTCTTCCTTTTTGATATATAATTGTGTGGGGATATCTATCGCAAGCAGCTGTTCTTTACAGTCATACCCGAGCATCTTTACGAGAGAAGGATTGGCATCGATATATTTCCCCTCAAATGTTGTCCTGTATATCCCATCAAGAGAATTCTCAAACAATGAACGGTAGCGTTCTTCGCTTTCTCTTATTTTATCCTCGGCTTCTTTAAAATCAGTCATGTCTACAAGCAGCTCTCTTATTCCTATTATTTGCCCTTCGCTATTCAGAATATAATCAGGATAAGTTATAACAGGAAAGGTCGAACCATCTTTTCTTTTTAAAGTATAAACGGATCTTGATAACCTTTTACCTTTAAAGAGATCGCCAAAATTGTCCAGCAGCTTTAATCTGTCTTCAGGAACCACTACCTGTTCTATATTTATTCCTTTATCTATTTCTTCTTTGGTGTACCCGGTCTTCTCAAAAGCGTTTTTATTAGCATAAACGATTTTGCCTTCCCTGTTTACTTCGACTATTATTTCATTTAATTTTTCCGTTAATTCTCTATGCTTTTTATTGCCGTTACTATTAAATATTGCTTCTTCAGTTTCTATAATTTTCAATCCTTTAAAATTCTGTCCGGCGTCTTTGAGGCGAGTTACTTTTAAATTCTCCAACTCAATACACTTTCTATACATTTGATTTTTAATAAATATCTATATTAATATTATATAAATGTTTATTTATTATATAATACAATAATTATCAATTCAAGTACTATATATATAAATATTAAAATTAATTAATGTTTTAATAAACAGTAATTGTCTTTAAATGATCACAAAGATTTTTTATAAAAGAACTCCGCAGGGACAATCCAAAGGAAATAAACTTTAAAAATAAACAGAATTTAAATCATAAAATCATGGGGGGAACAAAGAATAGGAATTAAAGATCATCGTCAATCATGGAGCCCGCGATCGGACTTGAACCGATGACCTTTTCCTTACCGAGGAAATGCTCTACCATCTGAGCTACACGGGCAATTATTAATACCTTATATATTTTCTATAAGGTAATTTAAAAATCTTATTTCTGGTGGAGGGGAGAGGATTCGAACCTCTGTAGGCATACACCGGCAGATTTACAGTCTGCTCCCTTTAACCACTCGGGCACCCCTCCATGGAGCCGGCGATCCGACTTGAACGGACAACCTGCTGATTACAAATCAGCTGCTCTGCCAATTGAGCTACACCGGCAAACTAATTTTGCCTAATAATTATTATCATACGATTAAATAATGTCAAGGCGTAAGAATCACAGAATTCAAACAAAGCAGAGCGATTTTATTAAGAATCCTTTAACTTTTCAACAGCTAATTTTACAGCTCCTTCTACAGGATTTTTTATCCGGGGAATAAAGTTAACTTTTGG
>JAQURI010000147.1 GCA_028715665.1 Candidatus Ratteibacteria bacterium | reverse complement strand
AACTCGAAGACGGGGTAGATTTTCTTACAGTCCATTGCGGGGTAACGCAAAAAGCTCTCCGCTCTTTGAAAGAAGAAGGCAGAACGTTAGATATAGTTTCCCGCGGAGGAGCTTTTCACACAACATGGATGATTGCAAATAATAAAGAAAATCCTTTATATGAGAATTTCGATAAACTTTTGAATTTAGCAAAAAAATACGACGCGGTCCTCTCGCTGGGAGACGGATTGCGCCCCGGCAGCATATCGGATTCAACGGACAGGGCGCAAATACAAGAATTATTGACATTGGGGGAACTGACTAAACGGGCAAGAGAAAAAGGCGTGCAGGTAATGATAGAAGGGCCCGGACACATGCCTTTAAACGAAATAGAAGCCAACGTTTTGCTTGAAAAAAAGATTTGCCATAACGCGCCGTTTTATGTTTTAGGACCTCTTGTTACGGACATAGCAATGGGCTATGACCATATTTCTGCAAGCATCGGCTCTGCCGTGGCATCAAGTTACGGAGTGGATTTTATATGTTATGTAACTCCTGCAGAACATTTGAGACTCCCTACTTTGGAAGATGTAAAATTGGGAGTAATCGGCGCTCGTATCGCCGCACACGTGGGCGACATATCCAAAGAGGTGGAAGGCGCAAGAGATTGGGACAACGAAATGTCAAAACATAGAAAAAATAGAAATTGGGACAAACAGATACGTTTATCAATAGATCCGGCAACGGCAAAAAAGATAAGAGGCGAAAGCAAACCTTTATCCGAAGAAGATATTTGCACAATGTGCGGGAAGTATTGCGCTATAAAAATGGCAGCGGATTGGTTTGGAAACAAAAATTTGTAATTATTATTTAAAAAAATGGAAGATAATCTGCCGATTAAAATATACGGAGAACCTATATTAAGAGAAAAAGCCCGCAAGGTAATGAAGATTGAAGAAGCAGACCTCTTAATGATGGAAAAAATGGTCGATGCAATGTTTGCGAACGAAGGAATAGGGCTTGCGGCTCCTCAGATAGGCATAGGCAAACAGATAATTGTGGTAAGAAACGGGAAAGAAATAATCAAACTAATTAATCCCGTGATTTTTAAAAAAGAAAGCGAAGAAGAAGCAAAAGAAGGTTGCCTCTCCTTACCCGATATATATGTAGACGTAAAAAGAGCTGCGCATATTTCGGTAAAAGGTAGGAATGAAAAGTGGGAAGATGTTATAATTGAAGCCGAAGGACTTACGGCAAGAGTTTTTCAGCATGAAATAGACCATTTAAACGGGGTATTGATAATAGACTATGCTTCGCCCGTAAGCGAAGTAGCAATAAAAACACAGTTAAAAAAATTAAGGAGGTTATGATGAAGGAACAGTCGATGGAAGAATTAAAAAAGCAGATCCAAACAGTAAAGAAGGAAGTCCAGAAAATAAAAAAAGAAAAAACGATTACTGAAGAAACCAAAAAAGCTTTGAGAAAATTGAAGAAACAACTCAAGAAAATGCGCAGAAAGTGGAAAAAAATGCTTGCAAAAAAACAACGATTGGATGCGATACTGGAAGGCGGACAAGCAAAGAAAAAGAAAGAAAAGAAAACCGAAGTGGCAAAAGAAGAAAAAAAAGAAGAGCACAAAAAAGAGAAAAAAGTTGAAGAACCGAAGAAAGAAGAAGCTATGCCGGCTGAGAAACCAAAAACAGAAGACAAAAAATAAAAATATTAATGGGGATATAAAAATTAAACAAGGAGGTGAGTTAATTCACAATGAAAGTAAAAATAAGACTTAAAATAGACGAGAAACGCCAAAAATCAATCGCAGCATATCGGAGAATCATCGTCGGAGAAATCAAACCTTTTCCGGACAAAGGGTTTCTGCCAAATTCCATAAAAGATAATTTCTTTTTTATAGAGGGGAAAAATTTCTATGTGGACCAACCACGAGAAATAGCCGAGACTATTCAGGAAGAATCGAAAGAAATGCTTATTCCTATAAAAGAAGTAAGGTCAATGACTGTTTTACCGGAAGATTTTGACCTTGAAAATATACAATATGAAGTAGTGGGAAGCAGGCTAATATGCAAGACCACAAAACAGGAAATTCCCATCCAGGAAGAAGGGGAAACAATTTAAAACCGCAACCGTAAGGGTTTCTAACGATCGTCCCGAACTGCAAATAACACTGTAGTTCGGGATTTCAGTTGGTAGTTTTCTTTTTCTTCTCTCGATAAAAAGGCAGTTCGTATCTCAAACAACACAGAAGCTTGCCGCACATCCCGCCGAGTTTCGCAGAATCAAGAGGAAGTTCCTGTTCTTTTGCCATCTTCATCGTAACGGGTTCGAAATTCTTAAGGAAACTTTGACAGCACAACAATCTTCCGCATGAGCCGTATCCTCCAATCCTTTTGCTTTTTTCCCTATCTCCTATTTGTCTAAGTTCAATTCGGCATTTAAAAGCACGAGCCAAATCTTTGACCAAAGCGGCAAAATCCACTCTTTCCTGCGAAGTAAAATAAAAAGTAATCTTCTTCGCGGAAAAATGGGATTCTACACCCACCAATTTCATCGGAAGTTTATATTTCTGAATCCTATTTTGAAATACCGAAATGGCATGCCTTTCCTTCCTTATGCCGGCCTCCATCTTCTTGATATCGTCTTTTGTGGCTTCTCTCAAAATAGGCTTGACTTTGCTCGCTATCTTA
>JAQURI010000146.1 GCA_028715665.1 Candidatus Ratteibacteria bacterium | reverse complement strand
AGTTCATAAAGCAGGGATATCGCAAAAAGTTGTAAAAATGAAACCCCTGGGAGTTCTGAAGGGGTAAATTCTAAAAAGAGTTAACGGAGCAAGAATGTTAAAACTGGAATATATAAGAACAAATGCACCGGCTGTAAAGAAGGCAATAAAAGATAGAGGAGTAAAGATAGACATAGACGGATTGCTTAAATTTGATGAAGAGAGGAGAAAACTGCTTAGCGAGGTCGAGACGCTCAAGTATCAACGGAATGTTCAATCGGACGAGATAGGAAAGTTAATGAAGCAGGGCAAAGACACGGAAAAGTTGAAAGCCGAAATGAAAAAGGTTTCGGAAAAGATAAAGGAACTCGACAAACAGGTAGAAGAAATAAAAGACAAAATCAATCCTATTTTACTGACTATACCTAACTTGCCGCATTCATCGGTCCCCGTCGGAAAAGATGCAAAGGACAATAAGATAGTCCGCGAGTCGGGAACGATTCCTAAGTTTAATTTTAAACCCAAAGACCATCTGCAGTTGGCGAAAGATTTGGACATCATAGATTTTGAAAGGGCTTTGAAAATTGTCGGCAGCAATTTCCCTTTATACAAGAAATCAGGCGCTTTGCTGGAAAGGGCTATGGTCAATTTTATGCTCGATGTCCATACGAAAGAACATAAATACACGGAAGTATCACCGCCGTTTTTAGCCAACCGCGCTACCATGACGGGAACGGGCCAACTTCCGAAATTGGAAGAGGATATGTATCATATCGAAAAAGAAGATTATTTCCTTATTCCTACTGCCGAAGTGCCTTTGACCAATCTCCATGCGGGAGAAATTCTTAAAGAAGAACAACTGCCTCTGTACTATACCGCTTACACTCCTTGTTTCAGAAGGGAAGCGGGCTCTTACGGAAAAGATACGAAAGGGCTTATAAGAGTCCATCAGTTTGATAAAGTGGAAATGGTGAAGTTCGTAAAACCGGAAGATTCTTTTGATGAACTCGAATCAATGTTGAAAAATGCCGAAGACATTCTTCAGAGATTAAAACTGCCTTATCGTGTAATTTTACTCTGCACCGGTGACATGGGTTTTTCAGCCGCAAAATGTTATGACATCGAAGTATGGGCGGGCGGATTGGACCGGTATCTTGAAGTCTCTTCATGTTCGAACTGCACGGATTTCCAGGCGCAGAGAATAAACGCAAAATATAAACCCAAAGGCGGCGGGAAGCCGATATACTTGCATACTTTGAACGGTTCTGGAGTGGCCTTGGCAAGGACTTTTATCAGCATACTGGAGAATTACCAGCAAGAAGACGGTTCAGTTCTTATTCCGGAGGTCCTGCGCCCTTACATGAACGGCAAAACTAAGATTGAAAAAACATAATTTTCTTTAAGTTATCATTCTAAAATGGCTGATATAAAACCTTTTAACGGATATTTTTACAATCCTAAAAAAATAAAAAATTTTGCGCAGGTTGTTGCGCCTCCGTATGATGTTATTCCCCTTGAAGAAAGAGAAGAATATTATGCGCGAAAATATAATGTTATCAACCTGATTCTCCCCAAAGAGGCCGCAAAGCAAGATAAGTACTCGCATGCCGCTTCTTTGTTGGACGAATGGTTAAAAAATGAAATTTTCATAAAAGACGATAAGACCGCTTTTTATCTTTATCGCCAGAATTTTTTAGCAAACGGCGAGGATTTCTTAAGGAAAGGTTTTTTTGCACTCGTCCAGCTCGAGGATTTCAAGGAAGGGAAAATACTGCCGCACGAGAATACGCTTTCTTCTCCGAAGGAAGACAGATTTAAACTTATGAGCGCCACGCATGCCAATCTCTCGCCGATATTCTTGATTTATTCCGACGAAAACAATCGGGTTATGAAAATGCTCGAAGAAAACAGGGAAAAATCCCCTTTTGCCGATTTCATACCGCTGGAAAGAAAAAACGCAAAATATATCCAGAGAGGGTTCCCCCATCCTTTGGGTAAAAAACATACGATTTGGAGGATTTCCAGCCCCCAGGTCAATGAAAAGATACAAGAAATGATTAAACCTAAAACGCTTTATATAGCCGACGGCCATCACCGGTATGAAACGGCGCTGAAATTTTGGAAAGAACATAAAAAAGATGCGTATAGATGGATTTTGGCTTATATTTCTCCTATCGAAGACGACAGTTTGAAGATTTTCCCCGCACACAGAGTATTGAAAACATTCAGTAAAGATGATTGGGGCAAACTTAACGAAAAGGCAAAAGGGTTTTTCTGGCTGAAGGAGTTGCCTTTAAACAATATAGACGAAAGTTTTAAACTTATCGAAAATGAAGGACAGAAGAGGCATGCTTTCGGGGTGGTATATAACAACAACGGTGTTATAAAAACAGTCCTGTTGGTTTCCAAGAATGAAAAAAAACTTTTGCATCAAATGGACGGACATTCTCCCGCATGGAAACACTTGGACGTTTCCGTATTGCACTCTTTGGTATTCTCCAATATTCTGGGATATGAAGAAAAGCAACTTCAGGATAGCGGCCGTCTGAACTATGAGGTTGATAGATACAAAACCGTCGAATCGGTAAAAAATGGCGTTTATCATGCGGCATTCTTATTGAATCCTACAAAAGTTGAGGAAGTTAGACTCGTGGCAAACAGGAAAGAAAGGATGCCGGGTAAAGCCACGTATTTTTATCCGAAAGTTTCGTCGGGGCTTTTTATTAATGTATACCGCAAAAACAATCGATTTAGGATCACCTGTGAAGTAATTATATTTTTTTAAATCAATCATACTATTTTATTCTAAAATAAAGACAAAGATACAAAAC
>JAQURI010000145.1 GCA_028715665.1 Candidatus Ratteibacteria bacterium | reverse complement strand
AAAACTTTCTTGGGAAAAGTAAAAGTCCCTTATCAGGCAGTAGAGGAAATGAAAAGAAAAATAAAAAGATAAATACTTGATACTAGATATTTGTATCTAAAAGCAACCAATATTAACCTTTTATTAACTTATGTTAACCTTTATTAACCTTTAATGAAAACCAATGTCCTGCGGGTCGTATCGAATTTAGGAACCGGCGGAGTCCAGAAAAGATTGGTTTCCCTAATCCCATATATCAACAGGGAAAAATTTAATATTTCCGTATGTTCTTTTAAAGACGGCCCTCTTAAAAAAACCTTAATTCAAGCCGGTTATAAAGTTTTCATCGTCCGGCGAATATTTAAATTCGACCCGATATGTATAATCCGCCTGATTAAAATAATCAAGGCGGAGAAAATACATATAATACATACTCATGCGCATAAACCCAACACAACGGCGCGAATAGCCGCAATTTTAGCAAAAGTCCCAATCATAATTGCCAATGAGCACAATGTTGACCAGTGGAAAAGCTATTTCCAAAAATCCATAGACCGTTTTTTAGCCAAACGCACTGACAAAATAATAGCCGTGTCCAACGCTGTCCGTCAATTTTATCAATCAATAGGCATTCCTCCGGAAAAATTCCGCCTTATTTATAACGGTGTAGAGCTTAATAAATTCGGCAACAAAAACATAAGGAAGACAAAAAGAAAAGAACTCGGCATAGATGACCAGACATGCGTAATAGGAACGGTCGGCAGAATCCATCCCCAAAAAGGGCATGAATTATTAGTTAAAATAACCGAAGAACTTTTACTTGAACATAAAGCGCTTTTGTTTTTAATCATAGGCAAGGGTTATCTGGAAAAAAAACTTACGCGTAAAATAAAAACCCTGAATTTAAGCGAACATTTCTTATTTTTGGGAGAAAGAGAAGACATACCGGAACTTCTTTCCTGCATGGATATATTCGCTCTGCCGTCGCTAAGAGAAGGTTTCCCAAATGCCATCATGGAAGCAATGGCTTCGTCTCTGCCGGTTGTAGCAACTGATGTCGGAGGCATCAGGGAAATAATGATAGATAACGAAACGGGTTTTATCATTCCTCCCGCAGATTCCCGTCAGCTATACGAAAAACTTCTGAAATTGATACACGATAAAGACTTAAGAGGCAAAATGGGAAACGCAGGACATGAACGCGTAAAACAATTCTCAATCGAAAAAATGGCAAAAGAAACGGAAGAGTTGTATGAGGAACTGGCGAAAGAAAAATTACCCCGAGAAATTCGGAGAATTTCCGGGATTAAGTCCTCGGAATCTTGAAAAGATTCCAGAGGAAATATCAAATAGCAAAAATATTACGATAAATTATATTCGGTTTTAAGTCCGTTACGTCCTAAAGCAGTAATACCGTGATATTCATCAACTCTCAATAACTGAGGTGATGGTACTAATTCTGCTCTTTCGGCTTTATCTTTGTATAAATAGAGGACCATAATAAAAAGACCCGCCACTGCATTAAGTGCATTTTTCAAATTAGCTCTATCATATTTAGAATCTCGATGATGTTTAATTTTATTATAAGCAGTCCACCAAAATGGGACACCAGTGGTTTCTTTCCATTCATCCCAAGGTGTTAACGTTAATCCAAATCGTGGTAATAAGATTTGAAATTGTGGAATGTTTGGAAAAGTAACCAGTATTTTGTGCTTATATTTGTTGATACTATCTGCGGTAGATTTTGGGTTAAGCGTCTTGCAAATTTGTTTACAGACAACATCCACTTCAGCAGCAGACGCTAGAAGAACCCTAGCAATCTCAATTGAGAAGCAATTGAAATTCCTTTCGTCAAACTCAACATATCTTGATATCTCATCAAGATCTCTTTCTAAAGCAAGAAGATAATTCCAATGTACCTCAATTTTGTTAGTCTGAATTACCATTATCTCAATAGTTATTTCTCTCTCTTTTCTTTCAGCGGCAAAATGCCTGCCAATTCGCCTATTACGTTGACTAATTCCGCATTTACCGGGACGACTACTTTTGAGTTATTTTTCAAAGCGGCTTCAACGGCTTCAAGTTTTCTTAATACTTGCGCATTGCCGACAAAGTATTTTTGTGCGGCTTCGTTTACCAATCTAATCGCTTCCGCTTCGCCCTGCGCTTGCAAAATACGCCCCTGTTTAATACCCTCCGCATTCTTGATTTCCGCTCTCTTTTCGCCGTCTGCGGCGGTTTCTCTTGCGGTTGCATAATCCACGGCGGAAATTTTTTCGTTCTCGGCTTTCACCACCTTATTCATTGTTTCCTGGACATCTTTCGGAGGGTCTATTTCCTTTAGTTCCGTGCGGACAATGGTAATACCCCAGTTTTGGGTTTCTTCAAGAAGCGTCTTGTGCAGTTCGGAATTTATTTTTCCTCTTTCGCTGTTTGCGGATTTCAAAGTGAGTGTCCCGATAATGTTCCTTAATGTAGTGCGCGCGAGGTTAACTATCTGATATGTATAAACGTTAACATTGTACTGCGAGTTTTTTACATGCTCTTCGTCCGGCATAACTTTAAAATAAACCTGCGCGTCTACTCTGGCATTCAAATTATCGTTGGTAATTATTTCCTGCGGTTCGGCGTCAACCATTTGTTCGGTTATATTCACCAGATAAATTTTCTCGATAATAGGAATAACCCAGTTAAAACCCGGACTTGCAAAACGATTGTATCTTCCCAGCCGTTCGATTAGTCCCCTGTGGGTAGGCCGGACTATGCGGATACCGATAAAAAATATGAAAATAACTATACCTATAAAAATTGTAAAACCGTTCATATCTCGCCCTCCTTCTGTAGGTTT
>JAQURI010000144.1 GCA_028715665.1 Candidatus Ratteibacteria bacterium | reverse complement strand
CTCTTCTTTTTACTCCCGACCACCATGTTTGGGGCAATATAAGATGTTTTTTCTCTTCTATGCGTGCTTTTATTTCGGGTTGCAGGAGCAGTTCGAACATTCTGTGGACTTCTTCTTCTATTTTTACTTTCGGTTCAAATCCATAATGTTTGGGAAGTCTTTCATATATTGCTTCGAACGGATGCCTGTCTGCTTCGACTCTCGGATTCTCCACTCTTTGGATTTGGATTGGCAGTTTGAAATGTTTTTTCCCCACTTTTGCTACTGTATATGCTAATTGTCTTGCGCTATATATGCCTGAAATCTGGTTTACCACGGCATATTGGCCCGGTTCCGGAGGAGCGCAAATAAGCCGTGTCATGCATTCCATAGCATCTTGCAGCGCTATAAATCCACGTATTTGTTCGCCTGCGCCGTAGAGAGTAAGAGGAATACCGATTGCCGCCTGCGCTACAAAGCGGTTAATTATTGTTCCGAACCATTCGTCTATATCCAGGCGTGTGCGAAGGCGCGGGTCGGAAGCAACCTGTTCGGTATGGACTCCGAATATTACTCCCTGCATAATATCGTATGACCTTAACCACCAGTATTTGCAAGCTTCATAAACGTTGAATGTATCTTGGACCTTTGAGCAGTGGTAGAAAGAAACGGGGTCTCTCGGCGTTAACTCTCCGCCTAAACTCCACTGCCGGTTGTCCCATTGAAGGACTGCGTCCGCGGGAAACATTCCTTCGAAAAGAGGTCTGCCCGTAAGAGGGGTCCCGTATTCACCCATGGTTCCCAATTTCAATAATGCGGATTCGGGAACTACGTCGTGCATAGTAAATAAAAGACCCAATGTCCCTAAAACATTGTTTTTTTGGACTCCTATCGCATGGTCGACATCAATCATACTATAGGGGGCCGAAGGGCATTCCCCGTAGTGGACGATTGCTTCCGGCTTTACTTCTTCAATAAATTCCTTTAGACGGTCCCGTTCGTTTAAAATGTCCATTTCCCTGAAATTGATGTCTATGCCTAACAGCTCTTTAGCAAGATGCAGCCGTTCGGTCATGTGCCTAATCGGAACGACCGTATGAGAACCTCTTTCTTTTAACCATTTTCTCCTGCTGTAATTATCTACTCCGCTTACTCTAAATCCCAGACTGCCGAGCCATAACGCAAGTGTCCAGCCTAAATATCCGTCAATTCCAAGAATCATGATTCTCATATCTTTTAGCTTATAGCCGTAAGGTGTTTTTTGATATTGGGGACACTGCTCGAAGATAATACTCGTGGGGTCGAATAATCCCAGTTCCGGGCGGCGGTGGCATTCCGCCATCACGTATGTCTCCTGGTCTGCGTCCTGTTTCTTATCGAATTCTTTTACGGATTGGCCGCAGGCGCGGAAGTCCACTTTTCCGGCAAGATTTATTGCCGGACAGTTCCAGCAAGTATATTTTCTATTATGCATATTTTTCTCGCTCCTTTTACGTAATTGACATTATACTATCATTTCATACCTAAATTTACTATTCTTACTATTTCTTCGATTTCTTTCTTTTCCAGTTCGGGATACATTGGCAGGGACAGGACTTCTTTTTGCAGTTTTTCCGCGACAGGGAAATCGCCTAATTTATGCCGTAAATCTTTATGGACCTCCTGAAGATGCAGGCATAGCGGGTAATATATTGCAGCGGCTATGCCGTTTTCTTTCAAAGAGTCCATAATTTTGTCCCTTTTTTCTTTTATGCGTATAGTGTAATAGTTGAAAGAATGTTCGGCAGAATTTGGAACGAACGGAGTTATGATATTTGTTCCGGAAAAGAGTTTATTATAATAAGCTGCGTTTTTTTGGCGCATATTTATCCACTTGTCGATATAATGTAATTTGACTTTCAAAATGGTTGCTTCCAGGGTGTCCAATCTGCTATTGAATCCGTGCATAGTGTAATGATACTGTTTTGTCTGCCCGTGGTTCCTCAAAAATTTTAATTTTTCCGCGGTTTGTCCATCATTTGTGCTTATCATTCCTCCGTCGCCGAAAGCGCCCAGATTTTTTGCCGGGAAAAAACTAAAACATCCCACATCGCCGATAGCCCCTGTTTTTTTGCTCTTGTATTTTGCACCGAAGCTTTGCGCGACGTCTTCTATTATTCTAAAACTATATTTCCGGGCTAAAGCCGATATTTTGTCCATTTCGCATGGTAATCCGTATAAATGCACAGGAAGTATTGCTTTTGTGTTCGGCGTTATTTTTTCTTCTATTTTATCTGTGTCTATGTTATAGGTTTTTTCGTCTATGTCGCAGAAAACCGGTTTTGCGCCCGCCCTTACGATTGCTTCGGTTGTGGCAATAAATGTAAACGGTGTTGTTATGACTTCATCGCCCTCTTTGATGTCCAATGCTTTTAAAGCCAGGACCAAAGCGTCTGTGCCGGAGGCGACTCCCACGCTAAATTTAACGTTTAAATACCTTGCAATTTCGTTTTCGAATTCTTCCACTTCCTTGCCGAGAATAAAATTCGTATTCGTAATGACCTGCCGTATAGCGGAATCAACTTCTTTTTTGATGCTTTGATACTGTCTCTTTAAATCAGTCAACGGTATTTTCATTTTTTATTTTCCTTATTATATTGACGATGTCGGAAACGGAAATTTCTTTAGGGATGATACTATCCTTTTCACTATTTGACAAAAAGAAAGCGTCATGTTGCGTATGTTTGCCGGTAAAAATGCCCTTTGAAAACAAATCGTTTGTTTTTATAGCGGCTTTCAAATTAAAACCTTTCTCTCCCACGAGGACCAGGTCCGGAGCATGTTCCAAAAGGGGGCCGCTGTAAATTTCTTCTTTCCTGAATAATTTTTTTATTACTTTTTTCCCGTTATATTCGAGCGAAGCAAAAAGGACTTTTAAATCTTCTATTATTTTGTCTTTTT
>JAQURI010000143.1 GCA_028715665.1 Candidatus Ratteibacteria bacterium | reverse complement strand
TTGTTAAGTTGCACATAACCACGCAGTAAAGTCGGAGGAAGGTCGGTATGCATTTTTTCGCTATACTGGACCAACCCGATTTCATAATAATCGGAACCGGGATAAGTAATAGTATCGGGATTCGCAATAGGTATATACTGTTCGAGATTATTTCTATTTTCATATCCCAAGCCAGGCAGTGAATCTATGAATTTTTTTAGCAGCGGACTATAAGCCCAGTTGGGTTCAGGGCCGAAATAATGCGGAGTTTCTCCTGGCATAGGCATATCCATACCCATAGATTTGGCCATAGGTGCCGTTGTCTTATCGATTGTCGTAGAAGCCGGGCGGCTCTGCACGCTTTGATACAGTTCTTTGGCACGCTTTGCCGCTTCCTTTCTTTGAGCATTTGTTATCCTTCTGCTATTTGCCGCGCGATTTGCTTCTACACGGGCTTTCAATTGTGCGTCAAGTGATTCATTTTCCTGTGCGGCTGTTTGACAATATGGCTGTTCGATTCCCAAAGAAAGAACAGCTACTGCCAACACCATACTAATAATATAGATACATAATTTATATCTACTCATTTTCTAACCCTCCTTTTTTATTCCAGAACCCTTTATAGTTCCGGATTGTTTTAATTTCTGATACATGTTTCATTGCTTACCTCCTTTTTCTTGCCCTGAACCACGTGGGGGACAGGGCAACCCCGAATCCTATGTGGTTCGGGGTTGTCTTCCCCCTTTCATTTTTCTATAATAAAAAAGCCGATTGCGCTCTTTAACAAGAGCTGCGAGTTTCCTCGGCCGGCGAGTTATGTCGGCTCCCAAGCTACTTAACTCGCCTTTTTTGTTTTTTATCTATCGCATAATAATCAAATGTTTCAAACCACGGAATTGTGCGCTTCTGTTTTTTGTTGACTTTTTTCTACCATGATAAAAGTGTAAAAAACCCGGCGTTATCACCTGGCTTTTATCAGGGCTATATAAAAAATATTTTTCATTTTTATTCATATTCTCCCTCATCGTCGTCCGCCATTGTGCCCATCATTCTTCCTTTCATCATTCTCTTCATGCCGTCCATCATGTGAGTAGACCACAGGTCTTTGATTTTCCTTTGCTGGTCCATAGTCAGTATTGCCCGCAGACTTGCGCACGCATCAACCAGTTCTTTTGCCTGCATTTTTTTTGCTTCATATTTTTTATCTATGAGTTTGTCTATAGCCGCAACATCAATATCGTCTTTACCGAAAGCCTGCATAATATCAACATCTGCCGCTTCTATTTCGGCTTTGCTCATAATCAACTCCTTTTCTACTTTGTACTTAAGGTCCTTTATCTTCATCTCCTGTACACCGGTGATTCCCAAGTTTTCGGAATTCATGAGGATGAAAGCGACTTTGTAATTAAACATCCGTTCAAAATCCATTTTGCCGCCCATTCCCATTCTGGACCTCATGCCCATCATATTCCCGCGCATCATGCCCATACCTTCTTCTCGCATCCCCATCATTCCCATCTTGCCGTCTTCTCTCATCATCATGTTACCCTGAGCAAATGCAAACGATGACGAAACAAGAAGAACGATCATCGCCACAACCAACACCTTCTTTATGTTACCCATACTTCCTCCTTTCTGTTGGGCATATCCTATGTGGATACACTGTATTGACATCATAGCTTTCCTGCTAATTACAACAATGTGCTTATTCCTCTTTTTCTTGACTTTTTTCTGCTTTGACTTTATGTCAAAGCATCCCAGCGAATATGTGAAAATTGTCGTAGAGAATTTTTACATGGTATATGAGCTGGGACAGTCCTCTCTAAAACGTCGGAGGGTCCCACGAATATGGCAAAATTATCGCAGGGAATTTTGCCATGGGTTGCGAATCGGGAATGTAGAAAAGAATGGGGAATTTGTTATTTGGATTTGGTGCTTGATTTTTTAATCTATATTTCGCAGCGTTCGCCTTCGTATTCGATTTCGATGGTGGCATGTCTTATATCAAATTTTTCCAATAATTTTTTCACTTCGCATTTGACCCTGTTTGCGTCGTCGCAGGTAGCATTGGCGGATATAATGACATGAGCCGTGAGGATGTGATGTTCGCCGTCCAAAGACCATATATGGGTATCGTGTACGCCTTTGATGTCCTCCGATTTTTTCATTTCCGATTCCACTAATTCGATAGTCAAAGAATCCGGAACACCCTGAAGGAAAAGGTTTACGGTCTTTTTCAAATTTTTCATAACGTTCCAAAGTATGTAAAGCATAATAATAATGGAAAGGACAGGGTCTAAAATATAAATTTCTTTGAACATTGTGACTATCGCGACCATGAGAATCGCAACCCAACCGAATATATCTTCAAGGAGGTGCCACATGACCACTCTTTCGTTCATCGTTTTGCCCCTGTGAAGCCGTAATGCGGCAATTCCATTTATAGCTATTCCTATAAAAGCAAAAAAGAGCATTCCTTCGGCATTGAAATGTTCAGGATGAATGAGCCGCGGAATTGCCTTTGACATTATCAGGATTGAACCTGCAACTAAAACAATACTGTTAATCAATGCGGATAGAAGAGAGAACCTCTTGAAGCCGTATGAAAAAGACCGAGTTGATTTCTTTTCGGCTATTTTAGAAAAGTACCACGCCAGGCCGAGCGAGAAGGAATCGCCGAAGTCGTGCAGTGCGTCCGAAAGTATAGCCATACTGTTTATAAGAAAGCCGCCTATGACTTCAGCGCACGCAAAAATTATATTAAGCCAAAATGCAAGGGTTATATTTTTTCTGCTTGCAGATATAGAGGAATTGTCGTCGGACATAATTTATTATTGCATCTTTTCGAACATATCTTTGCTTACGCCGCATTCGGGGCAGACCCATGAATCGGGTAATTTGTCGAATGGGGTTCCGGGGCTGATATTTTGGGTTGAGTCGCCGTTTGCGGGGTCATAGATATA
>JAQURI010000142.1 GCA_028715665.1 Candidatus Ratteibacteria bacterium | reverse complement strand
AAACCCACAATAATACGGTGGAAAAGTTATATAAACGGCGAATAATAATTCTCTGCTTATTATTGCTATTGCGTTTTGTTATGAATTAACGGGGCTTGACTTGAGGAATTCTATCTGTTAAATTCCCTAAAATTTTGTAATCTTTAAAATCCTTAAAAGGAGGAAGTCAGAAATGAAAGTTAAAGTAGACGAAGAACTCTGCACCGGATGTGGTTTGTGTTCCGACAACTGCTCGGAAGTTTTTGAGTTAACGGACGACGTGGCTCAAGTCATGGTTGAAGAAGTCGCCCCCGAACATGAGGACTGTGTAAGAGACGCAGCAGATGATTGCCCTGTCGAAGCGATAACGATTATAGAAGAATAAAAAACCAAAAAATTATTAAAATTTTACTAAGGGGTCCATTTTTATTTAATTTAGAAAGAGTAAAAAAATGAAAAAAATGGTTGAAATACGGTGGCACGGAAGAGGCGGGCAGGGAGCAAAAACAGCGGCGCTTCTGTTTGCAGATTCGGCAATGAGTTCGGGCAAATTTATTCAGGCATTTCCCGAATACGGACCGGAAAGAATGGGCGCGCCCGTTCAGTCCTTCGACCGATTAAGCGATGAACCCATTACGGTCCACTGCGGAGTAACCTCTCCGGATATAGTAGCAATTCTCGACCCGACCCTTATGGCAACGGTCGACGTTACGGCGGGGCTTACCGATGACGGAATAATTATTATCAATACTCCCCTTACTCCCGCCGAAATACGAAAAGAAATGGGAATCAGCGGAAAGAAAATCTTTACCGTTGATGCATCCGGGATTTCCAAAAGCACTTTGGGAAAAGAAATTCCGAATACCCCCATGTTGGGCGCGCTTATAAAAGTCAGCGGACTATTGGATATAGAAAAAGTTCTTGACGATACAAGAAAAAAATTAGAAAAAAAATTCAGGACAAAACCGGAGCTGATAGAGGGCAACATCAAGGCAATCAGAAGAGCTTACGAGGAGGTCAGGGGTGAGCGATAAGGATAAAAAACGACAGGAAGGGTGGAAACAACTGCCTACAGGCGGGACAATACTTGAAGGCGGCACGGCGAAAAAATACAAGACCGGCGATTGGAGAAACAGCCGCCCCGTATGGAACAAAGATAAATGCATCAACTGCTTGAGATGTTGGGTTTATTGTCCCGATTCGGCAATAATTCTTAAAGAAGGTAAAGTTGCGGGAATCGATTTGGAACACTGCAAAGGTTGCGGCATATGCAGCGAAGAATGTCCGGTAAAACCCGAAAAAGCAATAAAAATGGTTCCGGAAAAACAGAAAACAGAAGACAGAGGACAGAAAACAGAAAAATCTGACTCCTGATATCTTTTTTCTGAGGAAAGGTAAGATATAAGACATGCGACAAAAACTTGCAATAACCGGAAATGAAGCCATGGCTTATGCCATGAAACAGATAAATCCGGACGTTGTGGCCGCATACCCGATAACGCCCGCCACCGAAATAGTCCAGATATTTTCACAGTATGTAGCGGACGGAGAAGTCGATACGGAATTTGTGGCTGTAGAAAGCGAACACAGCGCTATGAGTGCAACAATAGGCGCATCAGCAGCAGGTTCAAGAGCAATGACCGCAACATCATCACAAGGATTTGCTCTGATGTGGGAAATGTTATACATCGCATCGGCGCTTCGTCTTCCCATCGTTATGCCTGAAGTAAACAGAAGTTTAAGCGCGCCGATAAATATTCATGCCGACCATTCGGATACGATGGGCGCAAGAGACTCGGGCTGGATACAAATTTACTGCGAAAATTCTCAAGAGGCATATGACAGCTTGATTCAAGCCGTAAGAATCGCCGAGAAATGTCTCTTGCCTATCATGGTAACGATAGACGGTTTTATTATCAGTCATGCTATGGAAGTCGTAGAGACTTTTGATAATAAAGAGGTCCAAGATTTTATCGGTAAATATAAACCTGCTCATCCCTTGTTAGATGTAAAAAACCCTATAACAATCGGAGCAATCGATTTTACGGACTATTATTTCGAACACAAGCGCTCCCAAATAGAAGCAATGAATAATGTTATGCCCGTCATTTTGAAAATCGCAGGAGAATTCCAAAAAACTTTCGGTAGAAATTACGGGCTTTTCGAAAAATATATGCTCGACGACGCGGAAACCGCCATAGTGGTTATCGGCTCTACCGCGGGCACGGCAAAAGCCGCGGTAAATAATTTGAGAAAACAGGGAAAGAAAGTCGGACTTCTGAAAGTGCGCGTTTTCAGGCCGTTCCCCGCAAAAGAAATAAGCGAAGCATTATCTAAATTGAAAGCAGTTGCTATTTTGGACCGCTCGGCAGGAATAAACGCCTATACTGCTCCATTATTCACAGAGATTTCATCCGCTTTATATACTCAAGGCAAAAATCCTAAAGCAGTCAATTATATTTACGGTTTGGGCGGAAGGGATATTTTCGTAAAAGACATTGAAAACGTTTACAAAGATTTGGAAAAAATCGCAATAACAGGAAAAGTAGAAAACCTGATTAACTATATAGGGGTAAGGGAATAATATAAAAAATAGAAATACTGTAGAAATACATGGAGATACAGTAGAAATATAATGGACGTATATATAGAAACAATCTATTTCAATGCATTTCAATTTATTTCTATGTGTTTCTATCTACTTTTTGATTTTTAATTTGGAGGTTAGACGATGCCGACTTTAAAAGAATTAGCCAGAGAACCTGAATCATTATCAGGCGGGCACAGATTATGCGCCGGGTGCGGCGCGAGCATTGCGGCAAGACAAGTGCTTTTGGCGGCGCCGAAGCCGATAGTAGTCACTTGCGCGACGGGCTGTCTTGAAGTGGCGACGACAATATTCCCTTATACCGCATGGGAAATGCCCTGGATGCACAGTGCTTTCGAAAACGCGGCCGCAACATGCAGCGGAATAGAA
>JAQURI010000141.1 GCA_028715665.1 Candidatus Ratteibacteria bacterium | reverse complement strand
TTACAGTAGCGGGACTGCCGCCGATTTTCACGGTGTTCCTCACTCCGAAAGAAAATACTATATTTAATTTTAAAACAATTATAAAAGAAATTTCTCAATTAGTAAATAAATATTGAAAATCCCGTATCGTAAAACATCCCGACGTAACGTCGGGATACTCCGCAGGATAATAGTTGCATATTACTATGCAACTATTAAAACTGATTTAAAAACTGCAGATTATTCTGATAAAAAAGACGGATATCATGGATGCCGTATTTCAGCATCGCAATTCTTTCCACACCCATACCGAATGCAAATCCCGTATATTTTTTAGGGTCATAATTTACATATTTGAATACATTCGGATGGACCATGCCCGCGCCCAGGACTTCCAGCCAGCCGCTCTTACCGCAAGTAGGGCAACCCTTCCCGCCGCAGATAATACAGGAAATGGCAACTTCGGCAGACGGCTCGGTGAAAGGGAAAAACGACGGAACAAAACGCATCCTTATTTCTTTGCCGAACATTTGATGTATGAATTCCGACAAGACGCCTTTTAAATCCGTAAAATGTATATCGGTATCAACAGCCAAACCTTCCACCTGATGAAACATAGGTGAATGAGAAGCATCCGGATTGTCCCTTCTATAACATGCTCCCGGAGCAATGATTCTTATCGGAGGTTTGGTTTTTTCCATTACTCTGATTTGTACCGGAGAAGTCTGGGTCCTAAGCAAATATTTTCCGCCGTCAATCTGAAAAGAATCCTGTTCGTCTCTTGCTGGATGGTCAGGAGGAAAATTCAAAGCTTCAAAATTATAATAATCGGTCTCTATCTCTGGACCTGTTGCCACCTGAAATCCCAAGGGAGAAAAAATATCTATTATTTCCTGAATGGTTTTGGTTATCGGATGTTCTCTGCCCAGCGATAACGGAAAACCAGGCAGAGTGTAATCGGTAGAAATTTTTGATGCGCCTTTTTTATAAAGACTGTTTTTTATTTGTTCCAAGCGCTCTTCTATTTCTTTGCGCAAGGTGTTTGCTTTTTGTCCGACCAAAATGCGTTCTTCCTGGACAAGCTTCCCCAAAGAACGTAGTACGGAAGTCAGCGCGCTTTTCCTTCCCAAAAATTTAATTCTTAACTCTTCCAGCGCCTTGCTGTCTTTGATAGCTTCGACAGAATCTAAAAATTCCTTCTTGATTTTTTCAAGTTCGTTTAACATGAGGGTAATCGGAACTATGTTCCGATTAAAAGTATATCATTACAAATATTAAAGAAGCAAATAAACTACTTGTCCGCTCTTCTGTGCGTAGGAAAAGATGTCGGGAAATACTTTTCTATCGCATCTCTTATCTGTATATCTGTAATCTTGTATTCATCCGGCGGCTCTTGAATGGTAATTTCTATTAATCCCCATGCACTTTGCGGGTCAAGAGCTATACGATACATATAATCTTCTTTTAATGTTAATTTTGTCATCGTCGGATAAAATACAAACGTTCCATATTCAGAAGGATTTTCT
Organism: Candidatus Ratteibacteria bacterium; assembly: GCA_028715665.1. Lineage (GTDB taxonomy): Bacteria > CAIJMQ01 > CAIJMQ01 > CAIJMQ01 > CAIJMQ01 > CAZNJA01. Next base: position 1,475 of record JAQURI010000141.1, on the reverse strand, counting down.
TTAAACCATTTTTGATAAGCCATTATTTTTCTACCGCTTAAAGTCATTTCAGCAATAGGCATATAGTAATAATACGCCGTTAGGTCGGCTATACGCATGGGAGAACCTGCAAGATAGGGGGAGGCATTTGAGTTTGGAGGGATTTGTATCAACGCTAAATCACTCCCCATAGCTCTGTTAAAAACTGTACCTATTTCTTCCTGCATTTGTTTATTGGTTCTTATGTGAGGTGAACATAATAGAGATTCTTTATAATTTGGTTCCCACTGCCAATGACTGTCAAAAGACCTTGAAGCGACAACTTCGTCATTTTTTAAAGTTGCGACAATTAAATCCGGAAGTACCATTGAAAAAAACATGCTATCCAATATTTTAGGCTCCGGTTTATAAACTTTAGGATTATTTGAAGCAATCCATAAGATTAGCCGCTGTGGCGACTTAGGATTATAGTGAGATAAAGCAATAACTGCATCTCGTAGTTTCCAATTGATGCCGTCGGAACATTCAACGCTATTTTGCTTTAACTGTACGGGCAACTTGTCTGAAATTTCCGCAACAATACTATTTTGCTCTGCCGTTCCGATCAACACAAGATTATATTTTTGCAAATCTTCTTCAGTAACCTCAAAATCCGGTTTCCCGAGGAGTGTGCTATAAAGCAATCTATTATGAGGAATACCGTCAACCCCCTCGCCTTCTCCCTCAGGCCCCTTACCATCATCGTTGGGCCAGTTAAAATTACAACTCTTCCTTGCCGCCTGCGCCGCATCATACATGCGTTTATTAGTTTCAGCATCTGCTTTAGTTCCCCAAACAATTAATAACGGTTCCCCTTGGTAAAGCGAATGTGCTCCTCCAGGATAATGCAAACGATAGAGATTGGGTTTCCCTTGATTATCTAAAACAACCCATTTATCTCCTTGTGCTTTGATAAAAATTGTCTCGGGTAAAGGTGCATTATAAATTATCGGATATTTGCCGTTTATAACCACTTTCAAATTTTCTTTGGGATTGATAGGTGACTGGTTTACATCAACTTTTAGAGTATTGATATTATCAAGATTAAGATAAAGGATATTAGCTTCATCAATTCTTGCGTCCACCACTGCAGGACGGGGTTCCGGTCCCCACTGGTCCACTTCAACCCAATACCCCCTACGAGCAAACTCATCCATTGCGGTATAATGAATACGGCGAACCTCTTTCATATCGGGTAGTACTTGACTAAAAGCAAATTCATGGGCACGAGTATTTCCTTCAGTATAATTCCACGCCGCATGCCCCAAGCCCGAAGTTTCATCAATGACGATTTTCCCGCCGAATTGAACAAGATTCTGAAGAAAAGCACGGTCTTGCAATATTGGGATTGAATAGTCATCTATACTATGAACGGAATATATAGGTACGTTTAAACTGTTCTCCATTGGCAGGCCAATTCCCCAACCACATTGAGGACGACCCGAAGCAAAAACATG
>JAQURI010000140.1 GCA_028715665.1 Candidatus Ratteibacteria bacterium | reverse complement strand
TTATTTGACTATTTCACTAACGACGCCGGCACCGACAGTGTGTCCGCCTTCCCTTATCGCGAATCTAAGCCCCTTCTCCATCGCTATCGGAGATATCAGCTTCACATCCATCGTTATGTTGTCTCCGGGCATCACCATCTCTACGTCTTTGGGCAGAGTCGCCGTCCCCGTCACGTCCGTCGTCCTGAAATAGAATTGCGGCCTGTACCCAGAGAAGAACGGCGTGTGCCTTCCGCCTTCTTCTTTTGTCAAAACGTATACTTGCCCTTTGAATTCGCTGTGCGGTGTTATACTCCCGGGCGCCGCCAGAACCTGACCTCTTACTACGTCGTCTTTTTCCACGCCCCTTAATAGTACTCCCACATTGTCTCCGGCTTCGCCGTAATCAAGAATTTTCCTGAACATCTCTATGCCTGTTGCCACCGTCTTCTTTATGCCCGCTGTCAGTCCCACTATGTCGACTTCATCGCCTGTCTTTATCTTACCCCGCTCTACTCTGCCCGTTACTACAGTACCCCTTCCGGTTATGGTAAAGATGTCTTCTATTGCCATTAGGAACGGTTTATCGGTCTCGCGTTTCGGGCTGGGTATGTATGAGTCCACTGCATTTAATAGTTCGTATATACTCTTGCAGTCCGCACCCGCTACGTCGCCGGCTTGGATGCATTTTAAAGCGCTGCCTTTTATTATCGGTATTTCGTCTCCGGGAAATTCGTATTTCTTAAGCAGGTCCCGCACTTCCAGTTCCACCAGTTCCAGAAGCTCCGGGTCGGTTACCTGGTCGGTTTTGTTCATGTATACTACCATCGCAGGCACTCCTACTTGTCTTGCCAACAGTATGTGTTCCCGCGTCTGCGGCATCGGACCGTCTGCTGCCGACACTACCAGTATTGCCCCGTCCATCTGCGCTGCTCCCGTTATCATGTTCTTTATGTAGTCCGCATGCCCGGGACAGTCTATATGCGCATAGTGCCGTTTCTCTGTCTCGTATTCTATGTGCGAGATGTTTATCGTCAAGCCCCTTTCTTTCTCTTCTGGCGCTTTGTCTATTTCATCTACGCTGAATTCTTTGCTCGTAAACCCTTTCTTCGACAATACTTTCGTTATTGCGCTCGTCAGCGTTGTCTTTCCGTGGTCTACATGCCCTATCGTCCCTATGTTTATGTGCGGCTTCTTCCTCTCAAATTTCTCCTTTGCCATGGCCTATTTTCCTCCCTTATTAACAAAAAATTAAAACATATTTTTACTTTCCGAGCTACTGACCGGGATTGAACCGGTGACCTCATCCTTACCAAGGATGCGCTCTGCCAACTGAGCTACAGTAGCAAAAAAGTGTTTCATTATACTAAATAAGCAACATATGTCAAGCATGCAATAATTAAAATCTGTGTTGTATTCGGAGCGGGTGAGCGGAATTGAACCGCCATAGACAGCTTGGAAGGCTGCAACACTACCATTGTGCTACACCCGCAAAATCAGTCGATAGTCAATAGTTTAGAGTTGATAGAAAATGCTGCCTAATTCTCTTTTATCCTTTTGCTCTAAGCTATAAACTCTCAACTATAAACTGGTTCCGGTGGGGAGAGAAGGATTCGAACCCTCGAAGGCATAGCCAGCAGATTTACAGTCTGCCCTCGTTGACCGCTTGAGTATCTCCCCTTCCTAACTAACAGAAATCAGATGTCAGAAGACAGAAATCAGAAACATCTTTTATCTGTCCTCTGTTTTCTGTCCTCTGTTTAAAAGAGCTGGCGGAGGGATTTGAACCCCCGACCTGAGGTTTACAAAACCCCTGCTCTGCCCCTGAGCTACGCCAGCGTTCACAAAAAAGCAAAAAAAGCCCACTAATAGAATTTCTATTAATGGTCTTAATTATATTCAAAATATAGAGCACGGGCTACCTGCTTCGAAACAAGCCCAATGGTGCGAATTATATCAGAAAAAACTTATCTGTCAATTTGCCTGCTATAAGTTTTTGAGATACTAAAGGGATTGAACAAGCCACATCAGAAGCCAAAATACCTCTTTCCCCCATTCTTGTTTTTAAATAATCTGCGGCTAATCCGTGAATATAAACTCCTGTTATACATGCCTGGAGCACGGAAAATTCTTGCCATGAACCAGAACAAGTTCGATTCATGGTAAACCCTGAACCGTCCGATGTTACGTCGGGCTGGTTCAGGGTTTGCGCTATATATCCGGCAACTAATCCGGCCAAAACATCTCCCATCCCGCCGCTACTCATTGCGGGATTGCCGGTCATATTTATGAAAACTTCGCCTGTCGGCGCACCGATAACGGTAGAGGCCCCTTTTAAAATTATATAACTGTTACATTTCAAAGAGAAATCCGCTGCTATTTCGACTCTCTTCTTGTTTATTGTCCGCGGCGGTATTTTTGTTAATTTACTCATCTCCCCGGGATGCGGAGTCAAAACCGCAACCCCTTTCCTGTTTTTAAAGATATTTATATTTTTTGCCAGATGTGTTATTCCGTCAGCATCAACCACAAGAGGTTTTTCTATTTTTCCCAATAAATTTCTTATGAGTTTACCCGTTTCTTTATTTAGAGACATTCCCGGACCCATAACTACAACGTCTGCCCTGTCATATATAAATTTCAAGATTGTCCCCTCGGCTTTCAAAGATAAAGAGCCTTCTTTGGTTTCGGGCAAAGGCAAAGTCATTGCTTCCGTTAATTTAGCAGCCACTATTCGATGGATACTTTCCGGGATTGCCAACGTAACTAATCCCGCTCCGCTTCTTAAAACGCCCTGTGCGCTTAAAACACTTGCACCCGGCATTCTTTTAGAACCTGCGATTATTAAAACATGTCCGAAATCTCCTTTGTGAGCATCGGGCTTTCGTGCAGTTTTTATCCAGGGAATAACAAGGCTTCTATCGATGAGATAATTTTTGATATTACGAGAATTGAGCAATTCTTTGGGGATGCCGATATCCGCAACATAAAGATTTCCTACAAACTCCCGGCCCGGATAAACGACTAAATCCTGTTTTGGTAAACCCAAACTAACGGTAGAAACAGCTTTTATGCAATTATCAAAATTTAAATTTATGTTCGGCGCAAGTCCCGACGGGCAATCAACCGAAAGTATCGGTGTTTTGCCCTTGTTCAAAAACGAAATAACTTCTTTTAAAA
>JAQURI010000139.1 GCA_028715665.1 Candidatus Ratteibacteria bacterium | reverse complement strand
GCAAACGATATTTTGAGGAGTTTAGAAAGAGAGAAATTTATATCTTCAAAGAAAACTTCCAAAAGAATGCCTAAAATCAACATAGACCAACTGACATTCTTTTCTTCTCATACGACAAAACATCCGCTAATTGAGGAAATTAAGGATTTGAAAGTAGAAGAACTCACCCCGCTTGAAGCCCTTAATAAATTGAACGAACTGAAGAAAAAAGCAAAAGAATCTTAAATAATACTATTCTTTCGCCCCTGCTTGTTTAAGTAATGTTGCTATACTAGTATGTCCTTTCCATGAAGCCCACATTAATGCAGTGGAGCCATACCTATCTTTAGCATTAATATCAACTCCATTTTCTATAAGCAGTCTTATTACTTCAATGTGTCCATCTTGAGAAGCACATATTAACGGCGTATAGCCATCCTTATTTTTTGCATTAATATCTGCTCCTTGTTTAAGTAGTAGTTTTACTGTATCAGTAAATCCACACCCTGAAGCCAAAATTAATGCGGTATAACCATCATTACTTTTTTCATTAATTTTTACTCCTTTCTCTATAAGGAATCTCACTGTATCAGTGTGTCCCATACTTGAAGCCCATATAAGAGGGGTATAGCCGTAGTGGTAATCTCTCGCATTAATTTCTGCTCCTTTTTCTATAAGAAATTCCACCGTTTCAACATCTCCTCCTTGGCATGCATATATTAATGGTGTGTAACCACTATCATCTTTCGCATTAATATCTGCGCCTTTCTCTATAAGTAATTCTACTGTGTCAGTATGTCCCTTATTGGAAGCCAACATTAATGCTGTAGATCCACCCATCTTATCTTTTACATCGACGTCCGCTCCTCTTTCTATAAGTAGTTTTACCACATCTGTCTGCCCTGCTTCTGCAGTAGTTGTTAAAGCTGTCCAGTTGTCTTCTTTTGTAGGATTAATATCTGCCCCTTTCTCTATAAGTAATTTTACTGTATCAATATGTCCACCTGTACAAGCCCGTATTAATGCAGTCCAACCACCACTATCTCTTATATTAAGCTCTGCTTTCTTTTCGACAAGTATTTTCACTATTTCAGTATATCCTTTTTCAGAAGCATAAATTAACGATGTAAAGCCGCCATTCTGTTGGGCATTAATGTTTGCATCTTTCTCAATAAGGATTTTCACTATCTCAATATCTCCTATTTGAGAAGCACATATTAATGGTGTGTAACCACCATTATCTTTTGCATTAACATTTGCTTCTTTTTCAATAAGCAGTTTTGTTATATCGGTGTACCCTCTATGAGTGGCATATATTAACGGTGTGCCGCCACCGTTGTCTCTTGCATTAACATCTGCCCCTTTTTCGACAAGTAGTTTTACTATATCAGTGTATCCTCTTAGAGAGGCACGTATTAACGGTGTGTCACCACCGTTGTTTTTTGCATTAATATCTGCCCCTTTCTCTATAAGTAATTTCACTATCTCAATATATTCTTTTTCGGAAGCATACATTAACGGCGTAAAACCAATGTTATTTTTTGCATTAATATCTGCACCTTTCTCAATAAGTAATTTCACTATCTCAATATGTCCCTTTTGAGAGGCATATATTAATGGAGTCCAGCGAACAGAATTTTTTACGTTAACATTTGCTCCATTCTCTATAAGAAATTGAACAGTTTCTAATTTCCCGTATTCTGTGGCTCTTAGTAATTCTTCATTTATATCCGCATAAACAATATTTACAGCGGAAAACAAAAGAACAGCTATAAACAATAAACTTAATTTTTTCATAACCTCTTCAAAACCAATTCCGCGACTTTTTTGCCGGAGAGGAGCATACCGCCGAAGATAGGACCCATTCTCGGACCGCCGAATACGGCGTTGACAGCCATACCCGTCACCCAAAGCCCCGGATATACTTCTTTTGTGTTTTCCACGATAAGTTTTTCGCCCACTTCCGCCCACATCGGTTTTTCGCCGAGCATACTGCCGGTGGAAGTGTTGAGTTTAACGCCCATTTTCTTCTCTACAACTCTTACGACTTCGCAGGGGTGACCTGTTGCGTCTATCGTAACTTTCGCGCCGATTGTCATCGGGTCGATATGCAGTTTTGCCATTTCCACGGTAGACCAATTAATCACGATTCCTGTGATGACATTTTTTCTCATCATCACGTCTTCGCAGGAGATGAGATTGAAAATCATTGCGCCCGCTTTTTTTGCACCGAAACATAAACCTGACGCCATTTCTACGCAATCCACAATGAAGTAACCTTTCTTATATGGTTTTAACTGGATATTCTGTTCTTCAAGAATTCCCTTTGCTTCTTCCTGAATGACCGCTTTGTTGAACATCATGCCGCCGCCCCACATGCCGCCACCGATGGAAAGTTTTCTTTCAAACAAGGCAACTTTCTTGCCTGCTTTTGCAAGATAATACGCGGCAACAAGGCCAGAAGGGCCACCGCCGACGACAGCGACATCAAGTTCGGTCGCGGATTTTAGTTCTTTTGAGTATTCTTCAATAATCGCCTGTGAGATTAGGATTTCGTTCAGTTCCACTTCTTTTCTCCTTTTCGAGTTGTTCTATACGATAGTTTAAATCGCCTATTTCTGCTTTCAAGGAATTGACTTCCTGCAGGGAGGGAACTTCTTGTTTTCCTCCGTCCGCTTTTTCCCTTGCAATAAGTTCGAGGTTATCCTTCAAACCTTTTATCTCGTCTTTTAAGGAATTAACTGTCTGCGAGAATGCAACCTCTTGTTCTGTCTGGCTCTTTTTATCTTCCTGCGCCTGTTTGATATACACCTTTAATTGCTTTATCTCACTTTTAAGAGAATCAATGGTTTGCGTAAAATCTATTTGGGGTTCTTTTTTCTTCTCTCCTTCGGACTTTTCTACTTTACTATTTAAATTCTTTATCTCGTCTTTTAAGGAATTAATTGCCTGCTGAACCGGGTCGGGAAGGCGTCCGTGTTCAAGGTCAATTGTTGCTTTTGCCCTCTTTTGATGTTCTTCGACTGTCCTTCCGGGAACGCCGACTACGGTGCTGTCGGGAGGAACGGATTTTACTACGACAGACCCCGCGCCTATTTTAGAGCCGCTTCCTATGTTGATGGGACCGAGAACTTTTGCGCCTGAGCCGATTACGACATTATCGCCGATAGTCGGATGCCTTTTGCCTTTGCTCAAACTCGTCCCGCCGAGAACTACGCCCTGATACATTAAAACATCATCGCCTATCTCGGTAGTTTCTCCTATAACCACCCCCATGCCGTGGTCGATAAAAAATCTTCTGCCGATTTTTGCGCCGGGATGTATCTCGATTCCGGT
>JAQURI010000138.1 GCA_028715665.1 Candidatus Ratteibacteria bacterium | reverse complement strand
TTAAAATCATTGAAATGTACAGTTTGAAATATAAAGTGTTTTTAAGCTGGAAACTGCTTACTTCCAGAACAACTATATCTTTTGCGGACAATTTTTCCACGAACGAAGAAAAAGGGACTTCCAAAGGGATATCTAAATTCCCGCCTTCATACACGTTGAAACGTTCTTTCAGTAAATGAGAGATAAGTTTAACGGTAGTGGTTTTACCGTTTGTTCCCGTAACTGCAACGATTCTTGAAGGGCAGAACTGATAAGCAAGTTCAACTTCACTTAGTATGGGTATTCTGCATTGCCTCGCCTTTTCCAAAATGGGTAAGTCAAACTTAACACCGGGTGAAACTACGATTATGTCGCAAGACAAAATGAACTTGTCGGAGTGTTTGCCGATTTCCGCCTTAATACCTCTGTCGCTAAGGATTTTCAGTTTATTTTTTGTACTGGCATTATCATTGATTTCCGACACTTTTACGTCAATCCCTTTGGCAAACAGAAGCTCGCATGCGGCAAAACCGCTAACCCCCAACCCCATAACGCAAACTTTCTTATTTTTAAAACTTATCATCTCAATTTAAGCGTGCTTAAACTTAATAATGCAAGGATTATCCCGATAATCCAAAAACGGACAATAATCTGAGTTTCCGGCCATCCCAATCTTTCGAAATGATGATGTATAGGCGCCATTTTGAAAATTCTTTTATGCCAAATTTTATAGGATATGATTTGGATTGCCACTGATAATATTTCCATGACAAAAACACCGCCGACAAGAATAAGCAACAATTCCTGTTTCGTTATCAGGGCTACGACTCCGACAACTGTTCCCAAAGGAAGGGAACCAACGTCACCCATAAAAATTTGTGCGGGTTTTGCATTAAACCATAAAAATGCCAAAGAAGCACCAACCAGAGCAATAGAACAAACAGTCAATTCCCCGCTTCCGGCAATCGGTATAATCTGCAAATAATTTGCAAATTCAATATGCCCTGTCAAATACGATATAACAGCATACGCACCCATACATATCATAATAGAGCCAACAGCCAAACCGTCCAGTCCATCCGTTACATTGACCGCGTTTGACGTCGCCAAAATCACACACACGACAAACGGTATGTAATATATACCCATATCAAAGAGCAAATGTTTGAAAAAGGGGAATTGCAGGTAAGTTCCGTAAACGGGATGAGTAGGATGAATATAAAGATATGTTCCGACTGCAAGAGCGAACAAAATTTGGACTATCAGCTTGCTTCTTATAGACAGGGCTTTATTGCTCTTGTTTTTTATTTTTAAATTATCATCTATAAATCCCAATATGCCCATAACCAACACCGAGACAATGACAAGCCAAACATAAGGATTTTGCAGGTTTCCCCAGAATAAGATAGAAACCAGAAAAGAAAAAATAATAATAATCCCGCCCATAGTCGGTGTGCCGCGTTTGTCTTTGTGAAGGACATTTAGAGAGGAACAGTATTCTCTTTCATTCATATCTACTATGTTCTTACTCTTTAATTTCTTAATCAGAAACGGCATACAAAACATTGCTATCAAAAAAGTCGTAACCGCGGAAAAAGCGCTCCTAAACGTAATATATTGGATTACATTGAACCCGGAAAAAATTTTTTTAAGCGTTTCGAAAAATATAAGGAACAATTTTATATCTCCACAAAGAACAACCTATTCTAACAATTAATTTTGCGTGTCATTAATTTCTTAAGTTCATCAGGGATCATTTTTTCCATTTCCATTGCCCTCGAACCTTTGAGGGCAAGCAAATCTCCTTTTTTCAACAAACTTGCGATCTTTTTCTTTGCTGCATCTTTGTCGCTAAAATGCCATGCCTTTTTATTTCCGCAGACATTTTTCACCGTGAATTCGGTCTCCTGTCCTACTGTAATCAGAACATCAAAAGAAGAATCGGAAATCAATTTCCCAGCCTTAATATGTTCCTTTTTCGCAACTTTTCCCAATTCTAACATATCGCCGAACACAAGGATTTTCTTACCTTCAATCTTTATCTTTTCAATTATCCCAAGTAAATTGAGAAAAGACGAAGGGTTTGCGTTATAAGTATCGTCGAGAATACTTACTCCTCCTGCCTTGTAAAAATATGTCCTGCCCGAAAGTAATTCTATTTCTGACAATATAGAAACGGCTTCTTCTATTCCTATCCCCATCGAAGATGCTACGGCAAAAGAAGCCAGAACGTTGTATATGTTTCCCTTGCCATGCAAGGGCATTCTTACTTTCATTTTCCCGTTTAAATAAAAGGATGCTCTCCCGGTAGAATCAAAAGTTATACCTTCCGCACGGAAATTGCTTTTTTTATTTACTCCAAAAGTAATTATTTCCCCCTTTGTTTTAGAAGTCAGATAAGGAAAAAACTTGTCATCGCGATTTAATATGGAGATTTTGGGGTGCGGGAATGTTTCGAAAATCTCTGCTTTGGCTTTTGCAATATCTTCCAATGAATCAAAAAAACCCAGATGCGCTTTTGCGATATTTGTTATAACTGCAACATCCGGTCTGGCTATTTCTGCCAATCTTCTGATTTCCCCTGCTTGCGACATGCCCATTTCGACCACTGCCACATCGTATTCATCGCTAATATTAAATAAAGTAAGCGGCAAACCTACAAGGTTATTATAGTTTCCCTCTGTATTTAAAACCCTGAATTTTGCAGAAAGAAATGCAGAGATGATTTCTTTGGTGGTTGTTTTACCGCAACTACCTGTTATTGCAACCAACGGAATTTTGAATTTCCCTTTATAGTGTCTTGCAATATCTCCCAAAATTCTGAGAGTATCTGGAACCCTAATGAGAAATTGGGAACTGCGTAGCGTGGAGTATAATTTTGATTTAGAAACTATTGCACCGACTGCGCCCTTCTTAAACGCATCGGAAACAAATTCATTTCCGTCAAATTTCCAGCCTTTAAGGGCAATAAACAGTTCTCCTCTCTTTAACTTTCTTGAATCGGTAGAAATACCCTTTATTTCAGTCTCGAGAGAGAACCTTCTACTTCTTTGACAGAGTGTTCCTTCCCCTGTTAATTTCAGTATTTCAGCAACTCTTAATTCCATTTAAAATCCCTTTTAAAACCTCTATATCACTGAAAGGGATGACAGTATCTTTTAGAATCTGATAATTTTCGTGGCCTTTTCCCGCAATAAGCAGAACATCTCCGTTCTTCAACATCTTAATCCCGCCTCTGATGGCTTTTTCCCTGTCTTCTTCCACATGCCAGTTATTTCCGAGAAGACCTTTTTTTATATCTTCAATTATCATCAACGGGTCTTCAGAACGGGGGTTGTCGGAAGTTATTA
>JAQURI010000137.1 GCA_028715665.1 Candidatus Ratteibacteria bacterium | reverse complement strand
AAAAAGCTAATCCTATCACTGCTTTTTATAAAGCGGGGCAGCATGTGGGGCGGGTCACTTATATGATAGTGCATGGGTTAGCAGAACTTATCAGGGGAAAAGTCCCCGCAAGGGAAGCGTTGGGCGGTCCTATTCTTATAGCAAGGATTACAGCGGAGTTATCCGAAGCGGGTTTTATGCCCGTGTTGAATTTTGCGGGAATGATAAGCGTAATGCTTGGGCTTATTAATCTTTTTCCCATTCCCATTGCCGACGGCGGAGTTATCATCCTCTTTTTAATAGAAATTTTCCGCAAAAAACCCGTTAGCGAAAAAGCCCAACTCATATACCAAAACATAGGCGTTGCGTTTATTGTCGCGATAATGTTATTCGCGACTTATAACGATCTTACAAGGGACTATTCCAAACTGTTTCCCAAAGCCGAACAAAAAGTAGAAAATAATGAGCAAAAGTAGGGTGGTAAAAATTGCAGGGCTTGGAATAGGCGGCAGTAATCCTGTAAGAGTGGAGTCAATGCTCAAGACACCCTTTAGCAAGGATTTTTCTTTTATCCGCAAAGAACTAAAATCCTTGGAAAAAGCAGGATGCGAACTTTTAAGAATTGCAGTTCCGAACAAAGAATCTATCCCTGTCATAAACAAAATAAAAAAAGCGACATCAATTCCGTTAATGGCGGATGTCCATTTCTCGGAAGAAATCGCACTCAAGGTTTTGGACGAGGGAATAGACAGCATAAGAATTAATCCCGGCAATATGAGGATTGATTCAATAAAAAAAATCGCAAGAGTTGCCAAAGCGAAAAAAATTCCGATGCGGATAGGAGTTAATGCCGCATCTTTCAAAAACCCTTTTGGAAAAGATAAACGAGCAGTAACTAAATTAGTTGATATTTTATGCAAGACGGTCGGGGAGATAGAAAAAGAAAAGTTTTACGATTTAATAATCGGAATAAAATCATCCGATGTTATGACGACTATATTAGCGAATGAACTTTTAGCGAAAAAACTTTCTTATCCGATTCATATCGGGATAACCGAAGCGGGAATAGGAGAGGACGCAATCATTAAATCGGCAGTCGGAATAGGCGTGCTTCTTTCCCGGGGAATAGGAAACACAATAAGAATTTCTCTTACCGATACATCAACAAAAGAAGTTGAGGTCGGATATGAAATATTAAAAGCGTTAAACTTGCGGAACAAGGGCGTAGAAATAATTTCCTGCCCGACTTGCGGAAGATGTAAAATTGATGTCAAAAAAATAGCCGAAGAAATAAAAAGAAAAACTTCGAATATAAAAGAATCTATAGCTATTGCCGTGATGGGCTGCGAAGTAAACGGGCCCGGCGAAGCAAAAGAAGCAGACATCGGTATTGCAGGAGGGAGAAATTGTGTTATATTGTTCAAGAAGGGTAAAATAATCAAAAAAGTGAAGCTTCCTCACCCTGAAGGTTATGTCAATAAAGAGGAAGCGAAATCCCGCACCCTACGTGGTGCGGGGGCAAATGAAATTGTAAGGGTTTTGATGAGAGAGATAAGCAAAAAATAGATAAAATGTAAAGGAGATAAGGCAATGAAATGGAAAACATTTTTACAGATAGTGCTTTTGCTAATTATAGCAAAAGTATTGTTTGAAATAGGTATGGATAAACAAGAGTTATATGAGAAACCAAAATATCAAGATGCTAGCCTTAAAGTAAGCAGAGATATAGACAAATCAAGATACCAATATACTGGTATAGAAAAATCATACCTTAGGATTTCATTAACAGATCCCAATACAAACAAGTCAACTTATGAGTACGTTCCTGTAGAAAACTGGGGAGTATTCGATACGTGGGATGGTAAACTTTATACAACAAATGATTTGACTAACGAAATTATTTTGGAAAAAGATATTATTAATCAGAAAATAAAAGTCCACTTATTCCCCAAAGGATCTTACGATTTACCTCCAGAAGTAGAAAACAATATTGATTGGGACAAAATGCAAGATGAAATTAAAATTAGACTTGAAAGAGAACACCAAAAAGAAAAGGAAGATTTATTAAAAAGCTTATTGCAAAGTAAGAATTAGTTTTTTAAACCATACTTAATTAAAAAGCAATTAAGACACAAATAATGGATTTAGGTTTTGATCCTTAAAAGTTATCTTAATAATCCTGTAGTTTTCAAGGTTGCAACCATTCCAACAAGAGTAGCAAATGCTAATACACCTGTCAGCCAAACTAAACGACTGTTTAATTTAGTAGTAGATGTATTAAATTTTTCTATTTCCGAGGAAGCTTTTTCAAGTTTTTCACAAATATCCAAAGTGCATTTTACAAAGATAGTCATAATACCTTTCGCATTACCTACAGTACCAAGATTGGTTTGGGCATTTTTTAAAACTTCTTCAATATCTTTGTTTCTAAGACTATCATCCATTTTCCATCTCCTTTCATTAAATTACCGAGTTTATCTACTTATATCATAGATAGATAGGAATTCTATATCTAATTTAGCCTATTCTACACAAAGAATATTGTCAAATTAAGATTATGATGTCAAAATCAATAGAAAATAGATAGTATTTTCCAAGTGTCTTTGATAAAATAATTTCACAAAAATATTGGAACAGCCCCCTATTTCAGTAAACTTTTGAATTTTGATTTGTAATTTTACATTTTAATTTTTAAATTGAGGTAATTATGCGCTTATCTAAAAGTTTAATAACTACTCTTCGTGAAACGCCCAAAGACGCGATAACGCCTTCGCATCAATTGATGCTGAAAGCCGGATTGATTAAACAATCCGCAAGCGGGCTTTATACTTATCTGCCGTTCGGATGGAAGGCAATCCAAAAAGCAATAAATATCGTCCGTGAAGAAATGGACAAAGCCGGCGCTTTGGAAGTTTCCATGCCCATTTTGCAGCCTTCGTGCCTTTGGGAAAAAACAGGCAGATGGGGCCAGTACGGCAAGGAACTTATGCGGCTTAAAGACCGCAAGGATAATTTTTTGTGCATAGGTCCCACGCATGAGGAGATGATTACGGATTTGGTGTCGCAATTAGTCAGAAGTTACAAGCAGCTTCCCGTCACTTTGTATCAAATAAAGTCAAAATTCAGGGATGAAATAAGGCCGAGGTTCGGGATGATTCGCTGTAGAGAATTTACGATGAAGGATGCTTATAGTTTTGATGTTGGCGAACAGGGCTTGGAAGAAAATTACCGCAAGATGTATGAAACATACAAAAAAATATTTTCAAAATGCGGACTTAAATTTGAGATAGTGGAAGCAGACCCCGGACTTATCGGCGGAAATTCTTCTCACGAGTTCATAGCGCCGGCAGAAAGCGGAGAAGATACGATTGTCAAATGCGAAAAATGTTCTTATAGAGCAAACCTTGAAATGGCCGAATGTAGAAAACAAACACCTGAAAAGAAACAAGGGAAAATAGAAACTATCAA
>JAQURI010000136.1 GCA_028715665.1 Candidatus Ratteibacteria bacterium | reverse complement strand
AAGTTCGAAAATTCGCTGTGCTATAAAAGATGCCTGTTGGTAAACGTCTATAGTAGGAACTACTATGGGATTTACGCCTTCTTTCCTTATGGGGATAAGCCCCTTTTTAAATTTGTGTTGCGCGCAAGAAATTATGCAGTTTGCGAAATTCAAAATCGGCGGCGTAGAGCGGTAATTTATATCAACTGTAAATATCTTTGCGTCGGGATATTTCTTGGGGAATTCAAGGATATTTTCATATCGCGCCCCTCTGAAAGAATATATCGATTGGAAATCGTCTCCCACGACCATCAAGTTTTTCCAGCGCGAAGCCAAAAGGTCAAGAATTTCCGACTGCAAAAGATTGGTGTCCTGATATTCGTCCACAAGAATGTATTTGAAAATCCGGGAATACGTTTCTCTTATTGTTTCGTTCTCGCTTAGAAGCATAAGGAATTTTTCGAGCAGGTCGTCGAAGTCGAGCGCATTTATGTCTTTTTTCTTTTTCTCGTATTTTTTGAAAATTTTTTGCATGTCTTCGGCGAATTCGTCCAGATGCGGATATTTTTTGTTTATTACGGAGTTTATGTGCTGGCGCGTATTTATTGAAAGGCCGAGAATATCTTGCAGAACCCCGACTTTTGGAAACAATTTTGCCGTTTGTTTTGGGATTATTTCCTGTCTGCATATGCCGAGAAGGTCTTGTGAATCGCCACTATCCAAAATAGTGTAATCGGATTTAAATCCTATTTTTGCGGCGTGCTTTCTTAAAATTAAATTGCTGATATGATGGAAAGTTCCGCCCCATAATTTTGAAATATCGATTTTTGTCAAGTCCGAGGCGCGCTGCAGCATTTCTCTTGCTGCTTTTTGCGTGAAAGTGACAAGAAGAATATTTCCCGCGGGAACGCCCTTTCCCATAAGATAGGCGACTCTGCAAGTGACGACCCTTGTCTTTCCGCTGCCTGCGCCTGCAATGACCATGCACGGGCCGTCTTCGGCTGTTACCGCTTCAAGCTGTTGCGGATTTAGGTCTTTAAGGTAATCTTCGCTAACTGCGAATTTTTTGGAAGATTGGATGATATATTCAGGCATTATAAGATACAAGCAATATTTACGTTGAGAGTTAGTGTTTAGAGTAATTATTACTGTGTTACTTTAAAAACCTCGTCATTAATTCTTACGCGTTCTTTTAATTTTATAGCGACATCATCTCCCTTTTTACCCGCCTGAACAGGCTTATTATCTATCTGCATGGAATCTACGGTTTGAGTTAAGTCTGTAGTATGTCCCTTAATATGTATCGTATCGCCGACTTTTACTTCTTTTTCAAGCTCTATTACACCAGCAGGGATATGGGGGAAGAAATGGGTGATTTTACCTATTTGTTCTTCTGTCATAGTTTTTCTCACCTCCTTTATCTTTTTCAAAAATACGGATTTAAAGGTTTTCAGCCATATTTTTATCCAGTATAATGAAAAATTACTTCCAAAGGATTTATGCTATAATTTCAACGTTTAATTTGATAGTTAATTCTATCATACCTGACAGCTTTTTGCATAAACAACCTGGTATGAATGATATTCCCGTTTGGGCGGATATGAGCGCACTGTTGCAGAACAAATCGAAGCTTGTTTTTAGCAAAATAGAAGAAAATATTCCCCTTGCGGAATATACTACGTTTGGAGTGGGGGGCAATGCGGATTATTTCTGTCTGGTCCGGGCAAAAGAGGATTTAAGTATTCTGATTAACTGGTGTAAAGACAACAATTTCCCTTTTCTGACTATAGGAAACGGCAGCAATCTTTTAATAAATGATAAGGGATTCGGGGGATTGGTGATTAAATTAGGCAACTGTTTCAAGAGAATATCTTGTAGTGATGAAACGATTATTGCCGGAGCAGGAGTTTCTCTTCCCGTTCTTTTGAAAGAAGCAGCAAATCATTCTCTCGGCGGATTAGAACCGCTTGCCGGAATTCCCGGAACAGTAGGGGGAGCCGTAATTACAAATGCGGGAACACATTTGGGCAAGATGGGAGATGTTGTCTCTAAATTGACGGTAATGGATTTTCGGGGTGAAAGAAAAATTTCCAAAAGACAGGTAGGTTTTTCTTACAGGGAAAGCAATATAAACCCCCGAGAAGAGATAGTGCTTGAAGTTGAATTTTCCGTGTTCAAAAAAGACAAAAGTAAGATAAAAGAAGAAATGAAAAATCATTTAGAGAAACGGAAGAGATGCCAGCCCTGGAATCTCAAATCAGCCGGATGCGTTTTTAAAAATCCGCCGCAAGGACCCGCGGCTAAATTTATTGAGGAAGCAGGCTTAAAAGGTTTGTCCCGTGGCGGCGCGGAAGTTTCCCGTCTTCATGCTAATTTTATAATAAACACCGGCGCTGCGACTTCGGGCGACATATCGGAATTGATAAGGATAATTCAGGATAAGGTCCAGAAAAAGTTCGGCATATTTTTGGAAACGGAGATAAGAATTGTTTAAAAAATTTTTTATTGACTTTCCCTTGTTTAAAAAAATAAGCAGGATAATTACGGTAATCCTGTTTGCGGGCATTGTGATTATATATATCTTCATAGGGTCTAATTTGTTCCTTGTAAAGGAAATCGAGATCTTGAATTCGGACCTTATAGATAAAGACGATTTGTGGGGATGGAAAGATAAGAACATTTTTCTTGTCAGGGTAGATTCTTTGATGGATAAGATAAAAGAAATACCCGAAATAAATTATATAGTAATTAAAAAGGAGCTTCCTAATAAATTAATGGTTGAAGTGCATGAATATATTCCGTCTGCTCTTTTAAAGGAAAACATAAAATTTGCCGTATCAAAGGAGGGTGTTATATTCCCTTTTAGGGGCGATGCGAATAAAAATTACCCGTTGCTTATTTATGAGAAGCGAAACAAAAAAGAAGGTTTTCAGTTGGGAAAACCGTCGAGAGAGCTTGAGAAAGCGATGAAAACATATCTTGCCATAAAAGATATCGTTCCTGTGGGAGTTATAAATGTGAAGACGGATACGGAGGTTTTTTTCCTTCTAAAAAACTTGAGGACAGAAATCAGGATGGATAGCGAAGAATACGAAAAAGAAGCACATTATTTGGCTGTTCTTATGGAACAGCTGCCCTCAAAAAATGTAGAATATATAGATTTAAGGTTCGGAGAAGATATACCGGTGAAACCGTAAAGTACTAATCAGATGCTGGATACTGGATGCTTGATACTCGTAGAAATTATAAAAATCAGTGACGAGAATCTAGTATCGAGAATCAAGTATCCAAAGTTACTTTAAACATGGAAGATAAAAATTTGATTGCCGGGATTGATTTGGGCAGCAGTAAAATCGCCGTGGCTATCGGCGATTGTAAAAACGGGGAAATCAATCTTAAAAGTTATGAGATCGGCGAATCCGTCGGTATTAGGGGAGGCGTTGTAGTCGATTTGAAAGCCGCCAGCGAATGCATAGGCAAGAT
>JAQURI010000135.1 GCA_028715665.1 Candidatus Ratteibacteria bacterium | reverse complement strand
ATACCTCTTCTATTATTAGGCGGCTGCGTTTCGACATCGCGTCCGCCGATAAAAGGAAGCAGGCAAGCAACAATAATGATGGAAATTACCGCATACTGTCCCTGCGGCGAATGCTGCGGTTATGAGTGGGGTTTTTGGGGAATACCCATCTATAAAAGCGGCCCGCTCAAAGGAAAAGTAAAACACGTAGGCATAACCGCCGACGGGACAAGAGCGAGAAAAGGAACGATTGCCGCGGACACTTCAATGTACCCCTTCGGTACTTATATGTATGTGCCGGGCTATGGTTGGGGCGTTGTCCATGATGTCGGAAGCGACATTAAAGGAAACCACATCGACGTATTCTTCCCTACACACCAGCAGGCATTAAACTGGGGAACTAAACAACTGCAGGTAAAGGTTATTTGGGAATAACTTTACCAGACTAAAGACCATAGACTGAAGACTAAAGACTGAAGAAGCTTATCCAGTATACAGAAAAACTGACCACTCATCTTTTCCCTTTCTTTCATATACTGCTTAATTAAAACAAACTTCTAATAACAGTAATTATATTTGAACCGGTGACATCGCCTCCCTGAGCAGTAGAAATTCCGTAAACTGGCAAAAATGGCAAGGATAACAAAAACAATACAAACATTATAACAACCGCTACTTTATATTTTTCGGGAAGTAGGGATACAAATTTCCCCAGCAAAGATGCGAGAAAGTACAAAATCGCTCCATGTATTATAAGATTGATTAAACAATCAAGAACAAGCGGGCTACTATGGTCCGCCCTGAACACATAAAACAGCATCCCTGCTGTCATTACTGCAATAGCTATAAGGGGTACAAATCCCCCCGCCGCGAAGACAAAAAAGAGTACTGGAACAGTAAAAATCATTACACCGAAAAAAATCCATTTAATTATTGTTCTTTCTAACTTCATTTTATAATCCCTCCTTTTTTACTATGCTTCAATCTTACATATTTTTCATTTTCGGTTTATGGTCTAGTATCAAGAACTTTTTCCAAAAACTTTTTTGCCGTTTTATAAATTCCCGGCGATTTGCTTTCGCGCGGTCCCGCGACGTTCAATACTCTAATATCGTTTGCCATAATCCAGCCACGGACAATAAGATTATAACCGAAAGAGACCAAACCCGTTTTATCTTTTTTTGAAACCCCGCACCCTACGTGGTGCGTGGGCAAATCCAGAATAAGAAAATGCTTTTTATATTTTTTCGCGCATTCGACAGTAAAAGCTGTTCCGCCGTTTAATTTTCCTCTATTCAATATAAGCGTGCCGTCAGAGTCCCGAACATTCCATTCCGTTCTGACCGCATACTCCGGCGAAGGCGTTTCTTTCAAAGAATAATGCGCAGGTATAATTCCGTCTTCGGCAATGCGTCCTTTGGGGCACCATCCGCCGCATTTAATTTTATATTTCAAGGCAACATCAAGCGCTGCTCTGTCAACGCCCGTCTGAGCGCCCGAAACAATTTTTTTCAAACTTTGTCTTATATACAATGCTTCACCTAATTTTTTGTTTTTTTCAATTCTAATATTACAAGTGATATGGAATATGAAAGTATTCCAAACAGTATTCCGGTAAAAGCGCTGCCGACAAACAATGCGCTTACGGAACCTCCCAACATTTTAATATTAAAATGTTTAAAAGATTCTATAGTAAAAATTACCGGCATACCTAAGATTTTAGTCCCAATCCAATAATCTAAAAAATAAACAAAGGGTATAACAGGAAAAAGAGAAAATATGGTGCTTACGGCAAATGCCGCTATGATATTGACTTTCTTATATAAACTGCCCAACAGAACAACCAGCGCGGTCTTAAATCCTTGTAACGGCAATACTCCCAAAAAAGCGCCGACTCCGATACCAAGCGCAATTTGGTGCGGGTTATTTCGAGATAAAGTTTCTTTTTTAAGTTCGCCCCAAAGTTTTTTAAATTTTCCGTTTTTCATCCACTTCTTCTATCACACTAAGCCGCAAAAATAATCAAAATTCCCAGCGTTACGGGAATAAGACCGGCAAGAGGCATCATCGCGCCCAACTTTTTTTCACATATATCAAGAATATCTTTGGATTTTTTTAGACCGAGTACAAAAATAACCCCTCCTGCCAAAAGAAACAAGATGCCTACAATCACTATAAATGCCGTCCATCTGCAATGCGGAGAAGCAATCAGGAGAATACCGCCGAATACAATCCGGATTATTCCTGCCCAATAAATTCTATTGCCCTCCTTAAAATAAGTCATGACCTTTTTGAACGTTTTGGGGCTCAACACAAGTGCTATTCCAAAAACCGCTATCAGTATCCCTATCAATCTCACCAATATAAGCATGCCCTCCTACCCTCCTTTCGCTATTATTTAGTTATATATCTTATTACTCTATACATCTTCAATCAAGGGCTCTCATCAATATATGGCCGTTTTCTTTTAGCCATTTTCTCCTTTGTTTGTAATCGCTGCGGATTATTTTTACCTTATCCCAAAATTTCTTGGAATGGTTTCTTTCTTTCAAATGGACCAACTCATGAATGACCACATAATCTATGATGTTCAAAGGCGCCATAATCAATCGCCAGTTTATATGAATATTCCCCTTGCTACTGCAGGAACCCCAACGTTTTTGGGCATCAGATACAGCGAACCGTCGGTATGTATATCCCAACAGATTTGAATAAAAATCCAATCTTTCTTTTATTTTTGAATATGCCTGTTTTTTATACCATTCTATAAATAACTTCTGTGCCGAAGGAAGATAATCTCTTACAAGTTGAAATCCTTTATTGAACGAAAGAGGACATTCGGAATTCTCCAAAATTACAAGAGGATAACTTTCTCCCACATATAAAAACTCTTCCATATCTGAAAATTTTTCGGAAGGCGATGCCAGATGTTTCTCTCTGGCAATTTTCTGTTTCTCCCGTATCCAAGAGAGTTTACCAAGTAAAAGCTTCTTGATATCACTTAAAGAAATTTTTAAGGGAGCGCGCACAATCAATCTTGCATCAGGTGTAATCTCTAATCCTAAACTCTTCCTTTTTGAACGAATCAACTTGTCTATTTTAACCACAAGTCTCCATTTGATTTCTTTTTAAAATCAGCTTTGAGAGATTATTTGCCCAATATTTAAAGATTATACCCGTTTTCATTCTTACAGTCAGTATAAGCACACAAGAGCAAATGGCAATTGATTTTTTGAATAGAAAAAACGACAGCAGGTTTTTACCTGTGTTTCTTGATATCCTTTATCATTCCAAGCACCAAATCGGAAAATACATAGGAAGTCACATTCTTGTCATCTCTTTTTTGGATTAAATTCTTTTTAACCATTGAAGCGAGGCTACGGGCAGAAAGCGTTTTCGTCAAGCGGCATAGTTTTTGGCATTTTTCGTTGTCGATGCCTCCTTTAAAAAAAATGTAGCCGATAATTTGTTCCTGGCAGTCGCTTAATTCGCAAAGACCCAATTGCTTGATTAATAGCTCCAACAAGATAATATCTTCGGCTTTTTCTCTGATTTTAGATATTTGCAGTTGCAGCCCTTCCACAAAATATTCAAGCCACGAGGTCAAATCCATATCGTTCTGGCTTACGGAACGGATAGCTTCGTAATAAGCA
>JAQURI010000134.1 GCA_028715665.1 Candidatus Ratteibacteria bacterium | reverse complement strand
GTGATATTTTTTATCGTATGCTTTCATCAGGTTTGCGCGGGTAAGAAATTCATTTGCCGAATACACGCCGTTCGCATTTTCTCCTTCTATATTTAAGAATTGCGGATAGCCAGCACCGCTTCCTATAAATATTGCTTTATATCCCTGCTTGAAGAGTTCCTCTATTGTAAAAGTTTTTCCTATCAGGACATCGCACTTAATTTCGACCCCCAAATCTTTTATATATTGGAGCTCGCAGTCGAGAATATTGCGCGGAAGACGAAATTCAGGTATGCCGTATCGCAGGACTCCGCCGGGTTTGTGTAAACTTTCGAATATGGTCACATCATATCCCATTTTTGCAAGTTCGCTCGCGCAAGTCAGTCCCGCAGGACCGGAACCGATAACCGCCATTTTTATCGGGTTACGGGTTGCGGGTTGCGGGGTTCGCTTGTCTGTCTTCTGTCTTCTGTCTCCTGTCTTCTGATTTTTTATGTCCCAGTCCGCCGCAAATCTTTCAAGTGTTCCGATATCTATTGGCTTGCCTTTTTTGCCTAATACGCAAAACATTTCGCATTGTGTTTCCTGCGGGCATACTCTTCCGCAAATGCCGGGCAGGTTATTAGTTTCTTTTAACGTTTTTATAGCTTCTTCGAATTTCCCTTCAGCAATTTCTTTTATGAATTTGGGAATGTTTATCTGGACGGGACATCCCTTAATGCAAACGGGTTTTTTGCATTGAAGACATCTTTTAGCTTCGGCTATTGCTTCTTCCGTTCCGAAACCCAGAGCTACCTCATCAAAATTTTTTATTCTTTCTTTTGCGGGTCTTTTTTTCATTTATTTATAAGTTTACAGGGATGCCCAGAACCAGAACGAGTTCGGTTCTGGGTGGACTTTTCTTCTTCCAGGAATCTATTGTTTCTGTGGATGAGTTCGTCAAAATCAACTTTATGGCCGTCGAATTCGGGACCGTCAACGCAGGCGAATTTTGTTTCGTTTCCTATTTTTACCCTGCATCCGCCGCACATACCTGTGCCGTCTATCATCACGGGATTTAAACTGACAATTGTATGGATCTGTTTTTGTTTTGTTATTTCGCTTACTTTTTTCATCATCATAAGCGGGCCAATTGCAATGACCCTGTCTATGTCGGTTGAGGATAGAATTTCTTGCAATTCGTCCGTCACGAATCCTTTCATCCCGTAACTCCCATCATCGGTAGTGATATGCAAGGACACGCCGAGATTTTTTATTTCGTTTTCAAGGATTATAAGTTCTTTTGTCCTCGCTCCGATTATTACTATGACTTCGTTTCCTTTTTCTTTTAGAGCTTTTACAATGGGATATACCACCGCCGTGCCGACTCCGCCGCCTATGCATACGACTTTGCCGAAGTAATCTATTTTAGAAGAGTGTCCCAAAGGCCCGAGCAAATTTAGGATTATGTCGCCGACATCCATTTTACCTAATTCTTTGGTTGACTTGCCCACTTCCTGAACGATGATTTTTATTGTGCCTTTTTCCATGTTCCAATCGTTGATTGTAAGCGGAATTCTTTCTCCGTGCTCATGGAGCCTTAAGATTATAAAGTTTCCCGCCTTGCATTTTCGGGCAATATCCGGAGCGTATATGTCCAGTGCCTTTATCTCTTTTGTAAGATTTTCTTTATTTATTATTTCGTTTTGTCTCATGTTTTTTTTCAAATAAAAAAATTTGGGAGCTCTCAGCACTTTAGTGCGGGAGTTCTTCTTTAGTAAACCCCGCGACGTAAGACATCGGGAAAATTTCCTCCCCGCCCATCAACGAACCTTTTGGGCGGGCAGAGATATTTTCACGATACTCTGCGGGATAATCGTCACGCATTCATCTTGTGCCGAAATAATATCGAAATGAACAGTTTGGCGTTCCGATTAAAAGTTATTTTGTAATTGCTTTGTAACTTTTTGGTCGGCTTTGACCGGAAAGATTTTACACCTTTGTTACATCTTATAATAGAGCCATATGGCACCTGCTATTCCGAATACAGAAAGCAAGTTGAGTTTCATTCCCACCCCGAATGTAAAACTTAATACCGCCAAATCCAAAGTTGAAGGGCTTAGGGAAAGGGACAAGCCCGTTACGAGTAATTTGTTTAATATGCCGCCGGTGACTATTAAACCCAGAATTTCGCCAAAAACGCCTCCCAAGATAGCTCCTATAAGTACTATTGCGATAAAAAACGGAACGCTTTTATTTGTGCCTTCGCTCATCTTTTTCTCCTTTTTAACTTATTATTATTTCTTTTTCCAGATTACGCCATGAGCAGTATCCTGCAAAACGATTCCTTTTTCAAGTAGTTTGTCCCGCATTTCGTCCGCTTTTGCCCAGTTTTTTTGTTTTCTGTATTCTTCCCTTTTATTTATTAGGTCGGTTATTTCCGGTGAAATTTCTCCGGCAGTTTCCGTTTTACGTAAATCCAGTCCTAAGACCTTATCAAATTTCTCAAGGATTTTTAGTTTATCCCGGTTAGCTATATTTTTTTCTTCCCTTACGAGTTTCCAGACGACTTCCAGCGCTTTGGGCATATTCAAATCGTCGTTAACCGCTTCAAGGAAATTTTCTTTATAGTCTACTGTTTTTTTTGGGTTTGTCCCGCCGTTATCGGATTGTTCGAGAATTCTTATATTTTCTTTCAAAGTGGACAAAGCGTTTTGGCTGCTTTTCAGTCCTTCCCAGTCGAAGTTTAATTTTTTTCTGTAATGCGTGTTCAAGCACATATATCTGAAATCCAGCGGTCCATAATTTTGTTTGATTAGAGTTTTAAGCGTTACGAAATTCCCCGCTGATTTAGCCATTTTTCCTTGTTTCATAATCAGAAATTCGCCGTGGAGCCAATAGTTGACCCATTTCCTCCCCGTTGCCGCTTCGGATTGGGCGATTTCGTTTGTATGATGGATTGGAATGTGGTCTATTCCGCCGCAGTGGATATCAAAACTTTCTCCGAGATATTTCATGGACATTGCCGAGCATTCTATATGCCAGCCCGGCCAGCCCTCGCCCCAGGGAGAATTCCATTTCAAAATATGCCCTTTGAATTTAGAACCTTTCGTGGAAAACCAAAGAACGAAATCCCTGGGATGTTTTTTCTCTTCGTCTATTTCTATTCTTACGCCTGATTGCAGGTTTTCCAAGTCAAGCCCGGCAAATTTCCCGTAGTTTTTGAATTTACCCGTGTCGAAATATACGTTTCCGTTTTTGCCGATATAAGAATAGCCGTTTTTTTCGATTCTTTGTATCAGTTTTACCATATCGGAAATGTGGTCTGTCGCTTTGCACCAGATTTCAGGCCCTAAAATATTAAGGTGGGAGAGGTCTTCTCTGAATGCATTTATATAAAAATCGGCAATCTGTTCGGGGGTTTTTTCTTCGCGTTTGGCCGCCAAATCCATTTTGTCTTCGCCTTCGTCTTCATCGGAAGTTAGATGTCCGACATCCGTAATATTCATGACATGTTTGACATTGTAGTCGTTATATAAAAGGACTCTTTTTAGTATGTCCTCAAAAATGTATGTCCGCAGGTTGCCGATATGCGCATAGTTGTAAACAGTGGGTCCGCAGGTATAAAGACCCGTGAAGTTTTTATTTATCGGCTGGAAAACTTCTTTTTTCTTGGAAAGAGTGTTATAGATTTTCATGAAACTATTTTTGCTTAAGCGTCTACTTCACCGTTAA
>JAQURI010000133.1 GCA_028715665.1 Candidatus Ratteibacteria bacterium | reverse complement strand
CACGGGTCGCTCTGGTCGGGCTGCGCTTGTGGGTTTTCGCTAAAGTATACCCTATGCGTTCGTAGCGGCGTCCAGTCCGAAGGCTGTGAAACTACCCGTCCCAAATAAGGGCGGGCATACCGCAAAATTTCTTCGTGCGGCAGGTCTTCGGGAAAACAGACTCCTCTATTTGGATTTTGTATTATCCACAAAACAGCCGACATTACACCGGCACCTACCTGCACTGCCGTAGCATTTAAGTGCGGGACTTTTCTGCGGGCAGCTTTTATGCTTAAGATGCTACCCGTCCACCAGGATTGATATTTATGTCCCATAATCAATGCGCCTATGACATCTTTTCCTTCTTCAATTTCATCGGTAATAATGCGTTTCTTGGGATGAAGTTCATAATTTCGGCACCGCAGTTCATGTAAAGATACAATCGAATCGCTGCAGGGCATATAAGCGTAATGGACTGTCGGGCGATACACAATTTGGCCTTTTTCGCGCACAGTAAGGGCATGCGAGATGCCAAAAGATTCACCATGTGTTACGATCATGCCGACAATTTCCCGATTCGGGACCCATGAACGCACCCAAGTATTTAATCCCATCTGCGGCAGAATAATTTGGTTGGCAGGACCGTTTTCCGGTTTGATGGCAAACGGAGGCAGTTGTTTTTCATGCGTGCCCCAGCCGAGTTCACTCGGAGAAATTGACTCCTCCCACATGCCGTCAACGCTCCAAGTCGCTACAAATTCATCAGGCTGTTTCGGTTTAGAAGCGCGCTGTGTGTCCCATTCGCTGCAGTGAATAACTTTGACTTCCAATTCGCGGGCGAGATGGGCGAATTTTTCCTGTTCGATAAGACGTTCCAGGCGGCGGATTTGAGATTTAGGCACACTATTTCCGCGAATCATACTTCCACCAATATCCAAAAGCCCCTGTTTTACAAAATGCGATACTAACCCCGGATTTGCGCCGTGGTCTATGACAGCGGTTGTCGCATTCCGCCATTGCCTGGCCAAAGGCAAGAGTTTTTGATACCGTGAATAAAGGGACTTCTCGAGAGAAGACTTGCTGTGCATATCCGATGCCGTATCCCAAGATTCTAAGGAAGCGTTGACATAAAGCACTTCGTTTTGGTGCGCCCATTTCATAATGTCAAAAAAATCTATACTCCAAGCCAAATCAATAATCAATCCGCCGCGTCCGACATGAGCCGAGAGTAATCGGGAGAGGTTTAAGGGAGTGACGCGTTCGCGGACAAAATGCAGACCTTTTTTTATCCATGGCTTTAAAATTTCTTCACAGTCCTCAAAGTCAATAACCGTGATATTACTCAAGGGAACGTTGAGGTGTTTCAATAACATCGGCAGAGTGGCCTGCGCCACCACGCCGAAACCTGTCATCAGAATTTTCTGTTTGATTTCGATCATAATTTAATACCTAATGTTGCAATTAAAATAATCTGAGCAATTTTATAATTCTATTTATACCTTCCGAATCTTCTTATGTCAAGACATTTGAAAAGTGCTTCGAACACCAGTAGAATTATATTAATTTTTGCAACCATTGTTAACCCTTATTAACTTATGTTAACCTCTATTAACCATGTTTGAGCTGATTTCTTCTTTCAAACCCAAAGGCGACCAGCCGCAGGCAATAGAAAAATTGACTGACGGCCTAAAGCGCCGATATAAAGAACAGACGCTTTTGGGCGTTACGGGTTCGGGCAAAACTTTCACCGTCGCCCACGTCATTGAAAAAATAAACAAGCCCACGCTCGTAATCTCGCACAACAAAACTTTAGCGGCGCAACTCTACTCCGAATTCAAACAGTTTTTTCCGAACAATGCGGTTGAATATTTCGTAAGTTATTACGATTATTACCAGCCGGAAGCTTATCTTCCGATGAAAGACCTATACATAGAAAAAGACGCTTCTATCAATGAGGAAATTGACAGATTGCGGCTTAAAGCAACTTCAAGTTTATTTTCAAGAGATGACGTGATTATTGTCGCAAGCGTTTCCTGCATTTACGGGCTCGGTTCGCCCGAAGACTGGCAAAACATGTCGCTTGTCCTGGAAAAAGGCAAGGAATATAACCGCAACCATATTTTCCAGCGGCTAATTCAAATGCAGTATGAAAGAAACGATATAAATTTTAAACGCGGAACTTTCAGGGTACGCGGCGATACGCTCGAAATTTTTCCCGCTTATGAAGAGGTTGCCGTCAAAATAGAAATGTGGGGCGATGAAATAGAGAAAATAAAAGAAACCGAGCCGCTGACAAATCACGTAAAAAGAGATTTGAACAAAATAATGATTTATCCCGCAAAACACTTTGTTGCAAGCCAGGATACGTTGGATACGGCAATCAAAACTATAAAAACGGAACTTAAATCGCGGCTTGAAGAATTGAATAAACAGCATAAATTGGTCGAAGCGCAGAGGTTGGAAACGCGCACGAATTACGATATGGAAATGCTTCAGGAATTGGGTTATTGCCCGGGAATAGAAAATTACTCGCGGCATTTGTCGTCCAGAAAACCGGGTGAGAAACCTTATACTCTCATCGATTATTTCCCGGAAGATTTTCTTCTGATAATAGATGAATCACATGTGACCGTTCCCCAAATCAACGGCATGTATAACGGCGACAGAGCAAGAAAAGAAACGCTCGTTGAATACGGATTCCGCCTGCCTTCGGCTTTGGACAACAGGCCCTTAAAGTTCGAAGAATTCGAAAAGATAATGAGCAGGGTAATCTATGTTTCCGCAACGCCTGCTCCGTTCGAACTGAAAAGAAGCAAACAAATAGTGGAGCAGATTATAAGGCCGACAGGTCTTGTCGACCCGAAAATCACTGTTAAGCCGACCGAACATCAGATAGACGATTTGATTGAAAGAATAAAAGAACGGGCAAAAAAGCACGAGAGAATTTTAATCACTACACTTACCAAAAGAACGGCGGAAGAACTGGCGGAATATCTTTCGGAAAAAAATATAAAAGTCAGATACCTGCACTCCGAAATAGAGACACTTGAAAGAGTCGAAATTTTAAGCGATTTAAGAAGAGGGAAATTCGATTGTCTGGTGGGAATAAACCTCTTAAGAGAGGGGTTGGATTTGCCGGAAGTTTCGCTGGTGGCAATCCTTGACGCGGACAAGGAAGGGTTCCTGCGTTCGGAAACATCGCTTATTCAGGTAATAGGAAGGTGCGCAAGAAACATATCGGCAGAAGTAGTGATGTATGCGGATGAAATAACCAAATCTATGGAAAACGCCATAAAAGAAACCGAAAGAAGGAGAAAACTGCAGACGGATTACAACCGTAAACATGACATTACCCCGCAAACGATAAAGAAGGAAATTGTCGACTTGCTCAAGAGAGAAATCAAGACAAAGGCGGAAAGTTTACATCTTGTTTCTCTGGTCAGAGAAAAAGGGATAAGATATACAATAGAAGACGAGTCATTAATCTCGGAACTTGAAACGGAAATGCTTAAAGCCGCGAAAGAATTGGAATTTGAAAAAGCCGCCGTCATTCGCGACGAGATAAAAAGAATAAAGGAGAAAATGACTCCCCGATGATTTCTTGTGAAATCAGGACTCGGGGACTTCGCACTCTTTTAATTTATAGTATCCAAGAGGAAAGTGCTTCGGAAAGATGAAAAACATATTATTTTTCACATTATTAATACCTCTTCTATTATTAGGCGGCTGCGTTTCGACATCGCGTCCGCCGATAAAAGGAAGCAGGCAAGCAACAATAATGATGGAAATTACCGCATACTGTCCCTGCGGCGAATGCTGCGGTTATGAGAGAGGTTTTTGGGGAATACCCATCTATACAAGCGGCCCGCTCAAAGGAAAAGTAAAACACGTAG
>JAQURI010000132.1 GCA_028715665.1 Candidatus Ratteibacteria bacterium | reverse complement strand
GCCAAAACAGCGCCTTTTACGGACTGGCATGCTTTACTCAGAGCTATTTTCATCGAATCGATTCTGGACATCTGCCCTGCGCCCACGCCTATTGTAGCCGAATCTTTACACAATACGATTGCGTTGGACTTAACGTTCTTCGCTACTTTCCATGCAAATAATAAATCCTGCAATTGATTTTCGGCGGGTTTGGCTTTAGTAACAACTTTCATATCTTTTTTCTCTGCGCGGAAATAATCCCTTTCCTGTAAAAGATAACCATCAAGCGCACATCTTATATCAATTTTTTCCTTGTCGGCTGCAGTCATCTTTATTATTCTTAAATCTTCTTTCTTTTTTAATATAATAACAGCGTCTTCTTCATAATCCGGGGCAATTACGGCTTCTACGAATGTTTTTGTTATCTCTTTTGCCAAATCTTTAAGGACTTTTCCGTTAAAACCGAGCACGGAACCGAAAGCGCTGACGGGGTCGCATTTATGCGCTTTTTTGTATGCTTCCAAAAGATTATCGCCGCAAGCAAGACCACACGGGTTGGTATGTTTGATAATTACCGCTACGGGTTTCTCAAAATCCTGCGCTGAAGTCCATGCTGCTTCCAAATCAAGAATATTGTTGAAAGATAATTCTTTGCCGCCCAGTTGCTCAAAATCTTTCTTGGAAGATTTGCCGTAAAATGCCGCCTTTTGATGAGGATTTTCTCCGTATCTTAACTGCTGCAGCAGCTCCCATTTCTGGGATATTACCGCCGGGAAAGTTACTTTCTGAATCTTAAATCTTCTGTTCAATTCCGCCGATATCACGGAATCATATCTGGACGTATCTTCGAAAACTTTTGCCGCCAACATTTTTTTTGTTTCCAAAGACAAACTGCCCTTATTTTCTTTGAGTTCTTTGATAACATCATCATAATCATTAGGTGATGAAACTACCGCCACATCCTGATAATTCTTAGCGGCTGAGCGAAGCATCGTGGGACCGCCTATATCGATATTCTCGATAACTTCTTCCAAAGACACACCGGGTTTTTTGATAACTTCTTCAAAAGGATAAAGATTTATCACAACTATATCTATAAATTCTATTCCCAATTTTTTGACTTGTTCGAGATGTTTTGGGTTGTCTCTTTTAGCAAGAATGCCGCCGTGAATTTTGGGATGAAGCGTCTTGACCCTGCCGTCAAGTATTTCGGGAGAACCCGTGTAATCGGATACCTCTTTTACTTTGATGCCTTCTTTTTGCAGGAGTTTGGCTGTTCCGCCGGTTGAAAGAATCTCTATCCCCAAACTTTCCAATTCTCTCGCAAATTGCGTAATGCCTGTTTTTTCATAAACCGAAACTAACGCTCTCTTTATTTGTGCCATTTATTTCTCTCTTTTTATTGTAGTTTTTTTATAATTTTGCATTTTAACTTTTGAATTTAATTATGGTGCCCCGAGGCCGATTCGAACGGCCAGCCTACTGCTTAGGAGGCAGTCGCTCTATCCTGCTTGAGCTATCGGGACAATTTCCCCTCGTTACATTCGGGAGTAACAAGTAGAAAGTAGCGAGTAGAAAGAATTTAAAATAAGTTTTGTCTCTCTACTCTCTTCCCTCTACTCTCTACTGAATATTAAAACTGCAATACGGAATGGACAGGATAATTTTTCAGTTTTTCTCTTCCGTTTAAGAAAGCAAGTTCTATAAGAAAAGAAATACCTACAATTTCTCCGCCGCTTTTTTCTATGAGTTTGCACACGCCACGCGCAGTTCCGCCTGTAGCAAGAAGGTCATCCACAAGAAGTATTTTATCCCCTTTATTTATCGCATCGGTATGAACTTCGAGAGTATCCGTTCCATATTCAAGCTCATAATCAATCGAATGCGTTTTGGACGGCAGTTTCCCGGATTTTCTAATCGGAATAATTCCGCAATTCAAAATATTTGCCATCGCTCCGCCAAAAATAAAACCTCTTGCTTCTATCGCGACTACGCTATCTATCTTCTGGTCTCGGAATGGCTCGAGCATATTTTCTATTGCCAAAGAAAAAAGTTTACCATCCTTTAATACGGGAGTAATATCCTTGAAAATTATGCCTTTCCTCGGGAAATCTGGCACATCGCGAATAGCGGACTTTAGTGTTTCAATATCTTTCATGATTTTTTGTTTGAATTACGGGGTAAATATAACAAAAAACGCATTTCTTTACAATTTTGTTTGTCTTTAAAACCGCTTATTGAACGAAAAAATTTGCTGACGTATAATGCCCTTAAGCAATTAAATCAATGAATAAAAAACCCCCCTTAAGTAAATCAAAAGAAAATTATCCTTCTTTACAAAAATGGAAAAACAAACTTTTTTTGATGCTTAGGTATAGCCGGCAAATGAACGCATCTATGCCTATAGAAAAACTCCTTGAAATACTAGCCAAAGAAACAAAAGAAATATTGGACGCTGACCGTTGTTCGGTACTTCTGCTGGACAGCGAGAAAAAACAACTGGAAGGCAAAATCGCCCACGGAATCAATGTAGACGAATTATTTTTTCCAATAGATAAAGGACTTGCTGGCTTCTCAGCCAAAACGGGAAAAATTATCAATGTCAAAGACGCTTATAAAGACAAAAGATTTAACAGAGAAATAGATAAAAAGACTAATTATAAAACAAAGAGCGTTCTTTGTTTTCCGATGAAAAACCATCAAGAAGAAGTAATCGGTGTGTTTCAAGCGTTAAACAAAAAAGAAGGACATTTCAACAAAAAAGACGAAGAACTTTTAAGAATATTATCTTCTCAAGCCGCATCGGCTATCGAAAACGCGCAACTTTACAAAGAATTGAAAAAGAGTTTCGAAAGTTTCATCAATACTTTGGTTGCTACTATCGATGCGCGGGACCCCATGACAGCGGGACATTCTCATAAAGTTACCGAATATTCCGTTCTTATAGGCAAACAACTCGGTATATCCGGAAAAGAAATGCAACTGTTGGAATATGCCGCTATCTTGCACGATTTGGGTAAAATCGGGGTTCGGGAAGCAATTCTTACAAAACGCGATTCTTTGACCGACGAAGAATATAAACAAATAAAAGAACATGTTATTTTCACACGAAACATACTTAACCGGATATATTTTCAAAAACACCTTCGGGAAATTCCTTTGATAGCCGGCAGCCATCACGAACGAATCGACGGAAAGGGTTATCCAAATGCTCTAAAAGGAAATGCCATACACAAATTGGCAAAGATAATAACTTTGGCTGATGTATTTGATTCAATTACGAACACGCGCCATTATCGAACCCCTATGCCTATAGAAAAAGCCCTAACAATAATAAAGACGGAATCCAATTCCCATTTCGAACCTCAATGTGTGAAAGCATTTATGGATATATCCCTTGATGGATTGATAAGTGTTTTATCGAAAGATATAATAGTCAAACTTAAGCAACAAGAATTAAAACTTTTTTCCGATTATACGGTGGGAGGCTTTTTGAAAACAATCGGAAAGAAATATGTTAAACTTTCAAACAAAGAGAAAAAAGTTATCGAAAGATTTAATTTTTATTATCTAAAGGGCAAGGAAAAAGATGCAGAAAACCATAAAAGAAATCAACGAAAAAATTAAAAAAGGCAAAGCCGTCATAGTCCGTGCGGACGAAGTGCCTGAAATTGTCGACAAAAAAGGGTATAAGAAAGCGGCGGAACATGTAGATGTAGTCACTACAGGGACTTTCGGACCGATGTGCTCTTCGGGTGTCTTTATAAATTTTGGGCATTCGAAACCCAAAATCAAAGCAAGTCAAGTCTGGCTGAATGATGTCGAGGCTTATGCAGGAATTGCTGCAGTCGATATTTATTTGGGCGCTGCTCAAATACCTAAAAATGACCCGGCCAATAAAATCCACCCGGGAACTTTCAGTTACGGAGGCGGAC
>JAQURI010000131.1 GCA_028715665.1 Candidatus Ratteibacteria bacterium | reverse complement strand
CAAGACACAATATATAAAGTCACATCTTGTATCGTTGAAAGACAAAAAGAATTTTTAGACAAAGGCGCTGGACACTTGAAAGTTTTGATTTTAAAAGACGTCGCGCAGGCAACCGGGCTGCACCCTTCGACAATAAGCAGAGTAACATCCACGAAATATGTGGAAACCCCCCGCGGAATATTCAAACTGAAATATTTCTTTTCGGGCGGATTGACCAAGTCAGGCGATTTATTACAAGAAGAGGAGTTGACCTCATCCAAAAATGTCAAAAATCTCATAAAAACGCTTTTTGAAAATGAAACTACGTCCCATCCATTATCAGACCAACAAATAACAAACATACTTAATAAACAGGGGTATAAAATCGCGCGGAGAACAGTAGCTAAATACAGAGAACAATTAGGGGTGTTGCCTTCTAAAATGAGAAGGAAGTTGTAAAATAAGTTTACATTGTTTCTAAATAAGGCGCGAAGAGTTCCTTGTATAATTTCTCCGCATTTGACTGTGAATCCGACATCGGGGGCAGCCCGGAATATTTTTTTGCTTCTTCAATATCTTTTACAATGTCAAGAGAGTATTGGCTTTTCGAATAAAACCAGCCTTTTTCCATATAATACTCTGATAAATAAACTTGTTCCGTCTGGCCGGGCGTGGGTATAAAAAGACATTTTTTCTTGCCCAATTCCGCAATTTCCATAACCGTAGTATAACCCGAGCGGCTTATTATGAATTTTGCGCGGTTCATCAAAACGCTCATTTCTTCGCGCCCAGCATGAGATTTAACAGTAGTAAGTTCGTCAAGTTTGTATTCTTTATTTTCGGCGGGTTTTCCCAAAAGGACCATTTTTTTGCCCGGGAGTTTTTGCACTTGTTCCATGACTTTTCTTTCCAGCATCGTCCTTTGAGGTTCGGGACCTGAAACACTAAACAAGAAATCTATGTCTTCGTCCATATCCAATTTTTTTATACTCGAAAGTATCCCCGCATAGTATATTCGTTCTAAAGTGGATTTCCTTGTATTGACGGAAAGTTTTCCGCTCAAAGACACGGTATCGGGACTATTGTCCGGCACGATTACCCTGGTGAAATTCTTATGAAATCGGCTGTTGAAACTCTGCGCCCACTGTTCTGCAATCGGAATTATTCTGGGAGCGCTGAAACGCAATTGATGTGAAATGAAAAAAGACGGGACATGCGACGAATACACGCCGAATCTATTGTCGGCAATTATCAAATCGTATTTATTTTGCTTAAAAATTTGGTGCGCTTTTTGTTCTTCCCTGCGAATAGCGTGAAGCATAAGCGGGATATAAGCGGTAAATTTAGCCACAAAGAACACGCTCCCGCTGTAAGGGGTGGGATAATCCGGTAAATAAAGAAATTCGCAGGCAGGAAATTCTTTTTGTAAAAGGGCAAGGGCGGAGCCGCTTGAGGCAATCGTTATTTTATGTCCGTGTTTTAAAAGTTCTTTGATAATGGGGATATCTCTTGTCGCGTGACCCAAACCCCATGAAAGAGGAGATACGAAAATGTGAGACATTTAGGAAAATTGATTACAGATATTAGTAAATCCCGCAACGTAAACCATCCCGACGTTACGTCGGGATACTCTGCGGGATAATCGGAACTGCGTCCCGATTAATTTATTTCTACTGTTCTAAGCTGGCGGTTCATCTTGTAAACAAGAAAATTTTGAAGTTCCATATAACACAATGCGGGAGCTCCCGATTTCGCAATTGACGAAAAGAACCGTTCCGCCGCTTTCCTTAGAATAGGATAATCTTCAAACGCGCCCCGCAGGAACCAATTTATAAAATAGTTCAACGTGCGAATCTGTGTGTGGACCACTTTTTCCAATCTTTCTATATCAAGATTAAAAATAAGGTCAATCCAGGTATTTATCTCTTCCCTAAGTATTCGAACAGTCAAATCCTGCGCGTTTAAATAAACTTCTCCCTTGGCAATATTATCGAAAAATTCCCTAAAGGTCTCGCCTTTGGCGAAAGTCGATGCCCTGCCGATATCGCCTACATGAGTATCGGTTGCAGCTATAATCCCCTTGCTGTATCTATGCGCGAGTTTCATGGCAAGAGCGTTCTTTTGCCAAACCCTGTGCATGTTATATTCCGTAACAGGGAACAGTTGCAGTAGCTTATGGACAACTTTGAAATTAGGTTTTTCCCCGTGGTCATACCAATAAGGGTGGTTATAAACGAAAGGTAAATTTTTCCCTTTTAAATATGATATAAAAGCAAAAATATCCCGTTTTACTTTTGCTATCTCCATCAATTCTTGAAACTGGGATTTATTTAGTTCGTATATATTAACATGGATAGAATGCCCGACATTTTCCATATCTTTGACTTTTATTTCAACGCCCGGCACAAGCCCTTCCTTTTTCCAACCCACACGGTCATAAGCTTCCATAGTGTCATGGTCGGTAAAAGAAATGTATTTCATGCCTTTTTGTCGTGCCTTCTCATAAAGGACAAGCGGGTCTAAGAATGTGGAAGGCAAAACATCAGGGGAATAATACGTATGGACATGCAAATCCGCTTCATGCCAACCCTCATTTAAAAGTTGTGAAATGCTAGTCTCGGGCACTATTTTAGAATTATTAATCTTTCTTGCATTCATAAGATTTATATTATACCCTAATTTTCCCTGAAATCAACTGTGCAGCTTTACGAAACAAGTACCGTCATATTACTTTTTTCAATTATATTTCTATTCCCCTATCGTTTTTTCGCACATCCAGACTATAGGTTTTAAAACTTCTCGAATTACAACATTCAAAACAGGATACTGTTTGGTAAAACCAACCATTATTGGAGACGCTCTGTAATAAGCCGCCACAAAAACTTGTCCGACAGGGTTAGTTAACAAGTTTTTGTCCCTGAATCGTCTTAATACTATAATTTTTTCCTCGCTATCTTTTGTCTTTGCCGCTAAACCCAAAATCTTTTCCAAGAGACAGGGATTATCTCCTTCATCGTCGTCATCTTCCTTTAATACCTCTTCCGGAGTGTACCGATCAAGATATACACGGAATTTCGACATTTTAACAAACATGTACAAGTCCTCTATTTGTTCGTTCCCAACGCTTTGCATATCCGGTCCCTCGCTATATATGTATGTAATATAAACTATATTATCGGGGTCAACAGCTATTTGAGGAAGCAAAGCATAACCACCAGCAACACCCGGGTCAATCGGGTCCCCGTTGGAAAGGTTGCTAACCCAACCTGAATTATTATCCCAAATAGTTAAAGCCGTCCCGTCATATCTATTGAGATAAGCGCTTGTCGGCAATGTATGAGCATATGTAATATAAACATTGTCATTTAAATCAACAGCAAGTTGAGGAGCTCCGCAGTTTTGTGTACCGGGGTCAATAGGAATGGCATTACCGAAAGTATTAGTCCAACCGGAATTACCCCAGATTTGCACACCGTTTTTGTCGTCATAACGATCTAAATAGATGCCAACTTGAGACCCATCAAACTGACCGTACGCAATATATACTACACCACTGGAATCAACAGCTATTTGAGGGTCGTAGGTAACACCTGCGCCTGCATCAATAGCAACCCCATCATCAAAAGTTGTCGTCCATCCGCCATCACCCCAGATCTCTACATCTGTGCCGTCATAACGGTTGAGATAAACGCTCCGCCCTTCACTATGAGTATAGGTAACGTAAACATTATCATTATTTAAATCAACAGTAAGTTGAGGAGCAACACAGTCACCTGTACCGGGGTCAATGGGAATGCCGTTACTGAAAGTATTAGTCCAACCGGAATCACCCCATATTTGCACGCCGTTTTCGCTATCATAGCAGTTCAAATAGATACGACTGAAGTATTCCATATCTACCTGCAGGTAAGTAATATATACTCTCCCCTCAGAAT
>JAQURI010000130.1 GCA_028715665.1 Candidatus Ratteibacteria bacterium | reverse complement strand
ATTCCCCCGTCCGATAAGAATTTGTCCAATAGTTGTTATTGATGATATACTGAATTCATGGTACCGGACAAGAAAAAACTAAAAATAATCGAAAAAATCCGTAAGACAATCGATAAATTCAATTTATTAAACGAAGGAGACAGGGTCTTGGTGGCTTTTTCCGGGGGCCCAGATTCATGTGCCTTATTGTTGATACTTAACGAATTGAAGAAAAAATACGGTATCTCTCTTTATGCGGGACATATCAACCACATGTTAAGAGGGCAAGACTCGTTAGAAGACGAAAAATGGGTCAAAAAAACATGTAAAAAATTTAAAATTCGTTGTAAGGCAGCAAGAAAAAATATCAATAACTTAAAAAAGAAAGGCGAGTCGCTGGAAGAAGCGGCAAGGAGAATAAGATATGAAACACTGGGAAAAATAGCTAAAGATTTCAAAGCAAACAAAATCGCTTTCGGACACAATAGGAACGACCAGATAGAAACGATCCTTTTCAGGATAATAAGAGGGACTGGAGAAGACGGTTTAAGCGGTATCCCCGTCTTAAGAGATTTGAATAAACATATAAAAATAATCCGTCCACTCCTCGAAACAGAAAGGGGGAAAATAGAGGAGTATCTCAAAGCCAAAAATATAAAGCCGCGAATAGATTCCTCCAATCTCGAGGTGAAATTTTTCAGAAATAAAATACGGCACGAATTAATACCCTATCTTGAAAAATTTAATCCTAAAATACAGGAAGGCCTCCTTAAAATAGCGCAAATCTCAAAGGAAAACAGCGAATATATCAGGCAGAATACCCGGAAGATATTAAAAGATATTTCCCAACGCATGCCGAACGAGATAAAAATAGACGTCAATAAACTGAGGAACTATCCCCGCATTTTACGGAGCAATATATTGCGGGAATTCGCCAAAGACTTTAAGGGACTTGATTATGCAACTCTCAAAGAAATAGAAAAAATCATAGATTCCAAAAGAGCGAATTTGGTATTAAAGCTGTCATCAGGCATCGAAATAGCTAAAGAATATACAAACCTTTTCATACGAAAGATTAAAAGTACTTCCCAAAAATCCGACCGCGAAAATTATTGCTATACTTTAGTAAAAGACAGCAAGATTTTTATTCCGACAGTTGGGAAAACTATCTCCGTCAGCATAAATAAAAAAGACAAAAACACTGTTTTCGATTTCAAAGACACGAAAAAAATATATTTTGACGCGGATAAAATAAAATTTCCTTTAATTATAAGAAACAAAAAAAACGGCGATAGATTTTGCCCGTTCGGCATGAAAAAAGAAAAAAAGCTAAAAAGTTTCTTCATAGACGAGAAAATTCCCGTCAAAGAGCGCGGCAGAACACCTCTTTTAGTCACAAAGAAAGGCGAAATTTTATGGATTGCGGGACATAGAAGAAGCAATCTGGCCCCTATCACTAAAAATACACGTAAAATTATTAAGGTGTTGCTATCATAAATGAAATATATAAAATATTGGGTAATTGTTTGTGCTATCCTCGCAATCTCAGCATCCTTTCAAGGTGGAGCTGTTGCTTTATTCAAAATCACTAAAGAAAATCCAAAAATCGAAACAAGACCCATACCTCTTCTGGAAAGGCTTATTTATGAAAGGGTAAACGAAGAGAGAGCGAAATACAATCTTCTAAAATTACAGTGGGCTTCGGACGTGGCGGAAGTTGCGCGAAAACATTCGGAAGACATGGCTCTTAGAGAATATTTCGCACATGAAAATAAATGGGGCGAATCCACCAAAGAACGCTTAGAAAAAGCCGGTATCGTTTTTACGGTGTCGGCCGAGAACTTATTTAAATGCGAAAACTATCCCGATGTTGTGGAAGAGTCGATAAAAGGTTGGATGGAAAGTCCGGGGCACAGAGAAAATATTCTTAACGATAAAGTCGAAGAAACGGGCTTGGGAATTTATAAGGTTAGCGGCAAAGACGAATATTACATTACGCAAAATTTCATTAAAAGGGCATTGAAATTTGTTCCTCTGCCTACAAAGCTGTCAGAAGAGGAAATAAATAAAATATTCAATCTTATAAAGGAAGCCATAACAAGCCCCGATGACAGGAATTTTTCATTAAAGGACAGAATCTTGAAAAAATTTATAAATTCCGGCATTCCTATTAAAAAAGACTTCATTATCGAGGGCTTTTGGGGAAATTCTCCCGCGCTTAAATTGAAAGCCGACTTAATTATTGATAACGGTTTTATTGTCAATTTTACTGATATAGAACTCGAAGAGGAGAAAGAAAATTTCGCCCGATTTATAACTTCCCAGGGATATTCGGCAATAGTTTTGATACGGGCGACGAAAGAAAAAATAGAATATGTCCTGATAAAATCCGAATAGCTAAAATGGAAAAAAATGAATTCCAGAAACTGCTAATAGAAGCGCTGGAAGAGCTGCCTGCACAATTCAAGGATAAACTTCAAAACGTCGACATTGTTATAGAAGACAATATGCCTAAAGATTTCTCAAAACGCGGCAACATTCTTTTGGGATTATATCGGGGGATACCGATAAAAAAACGAAGCGTTTGGCATAGCTTTACTCTGCCTGACAAAATAACGATATACAAAAATAATATAGAAAAGATATGCCGCAGCAACGAAGAAATAAAAAGAAAAATCGCGGAAGTCGTTTATCATGAAATCGGGCATCATTTCGGCTTAAGCGAAGAAGAATTACGATAAATTCGCTATAATTCGCATAAATGATGAAAATAATATTTTTCGGTTCAGACGATTTTGCTTTGCCTTCTTTGCGGCTTTTAGCCCGGCAAAAAGAAGATGTTCAAATTATAAGCGTCGTCACTAAACCGGACACAAGAAAGGGCAGGGGCATGAAAGTAGTCCCTTTAAAAATAAAGCAATTGGCATCGGAACTGGGTATTGATGTTTATCAGCCGAAAAAATTCGACGAAGAGACTGTCCCGCATATAAAATCTCTTAAACCGGAACTAATTGTCGTCGTTGCCTACGGCAAAATCCTTCCGAAAAAAATCCTGGAAATTCCTCCAAAAGGATGCGTAAACCTCCATTCTTCTTATCTCCCTGATTTAAGAGGCGCGGGGACCGTTCCGTGGAGTATTATTCGCGGATATAAATATACAGGTGTCACCACTATGTATATAAACGAAAAAGTGGACGCCGGAGATATAATCGAACAAAAAAAAGTCGAAATTAGCCGAGAAGACACATCCGCCACACTTTCCCAAAAATTAGCCGAAGAAGGCGCCGAATTATTATTTCATACTTTAAAAGACATCGACAAAGGCAAGGAAAATGTTACCCGCCAAGACATAAGCAAAGTTACCTACGCTCCTTTATTGAAAAAAGAAGACGGTTTGATAGA
Organism: Candidatus Ratteibacteria bacterium; assembly: GCA_028715665.1. Taxonomy (GTDB): domain Bacteria; phylum CAIJMQ01; class CAIJMQ01; order CAIJMQ01; family CAIJMQ01; genus CAZNJA01. The sequence goes on along the minus strand of JAQURI010000130.1, from coordinate 588 downwards.
CTGGACAAAAAGCGCCGAAGAAATTTTCAATCTTGTTCGGGGACTGAATCCCTGGCCTTCGGCTTACACATATTTAAAAGGGAAACTGTTCAAGATACATAAAGCACAAGTGGCGCAAAGCTTTGATTCGGAAGCGAATCCCGGAGAGATAGTCAAGGCGGATAAAAACAATCTTGTGATTGCTACAGGCAAAGGAGATTTAAATATATTGGAAGTCCAAATCGAGGACAAAAAGAAAATGCCTATAAAAGATTTTTTGCAAGGGCATAAATTAGAAAAAGGGAAGAGGTTTTCAAAATGAAAGCTGCAATTCTTCACAGACAAAAAGACGTGAGGTTGGAAGACGTAAAAATCCCCGAAATTAACGACACGGAAGTGCTTGCTAAGGTCGAGATTGCCCTTACGTGCGGAACAGACGCAAAGGTTTATCAAATAGGCGGCCACCCAAAGATGCTCTGCGTCCCTTCCGGCTTTGGACATGAATGGTCGGGTGTAATAAAAAAAGTCGGCAAAAAAATAAAGAACTTCAAGGAGGGCGACAGAGTGACAGCAGCTAACTCGGCGCCATGTTTTAAATGTTATTACTGC
>JAQURI010000129.1 GCA_028715665.1 Candidatus Ratteibacteria bacterium | reverse complement strand
CGCCCCTTGCGACAGCAAATCTCAACTCACCCGTTCTTTTGTTAAGAAGCGTAAGGGATGAAGTTTCGGCATTGATAATTTCTTCAGCCATCCTCATAATGACTTCGAGGAGGTCCTGTACATTGGTGGCGGAAACTATGATTTCCGCAACTTTAAGGAGTTTTGAAAGGTTCTTGATTTTTTGTCTGGCTTCCGCAATCTGTTTATTCAAAGACTCTACGTTTTTTAGCATTGTTAAAGGCAATTATATTAATTCATACCGCATTAATCAAATAAAAACCGCAAAATCGCCGTTATAGCCGTTTTTAGGGCCTATCAGGGGAAAGAGTAGGGTGTAGTTCGCATATATATGGTCTAACAGGCATTTATGCGAAAAACGCAGGATGTTCATATTTGTACATTTTTGCAACCTAAAAATTTATTTAGTATGTCAGTCCGCAATGCAAAGCAAATTTATCCGTAAAACTCCCCTCTTTTTAACTTCGAAAACATTTTTAAGCACGTTTTCTTATCCACATTACCCACAATTCAAGGTAAATTCCTGAAATATAAATAGTCGTAAGTCTAATAATTACAATACTAACGTTAGTTTACCTAACAATTGTTATAGCTAAAAGGGCCTGCTGTGGATAAACCGCTTTTGCCTATCCAAAGGTTAACATAATATATCTTATAACAACTGACAATATAGGGTAAAAAAATGACTTAAGGCTTTTCCGTGATGCTGTTTTTATGACTTTTCCACCATAGATTTTCATGCTTGGGATGGGCTTCAAGAATTTTCAACGTCTCGGCAATTTTACGCGCAGAGTTATCGCTAACGCTTTTTCCCTGTTCGAATCTGATAATGGTCCTATAAGAGATATTCGAAACGTTCGCAAAATCGTTTTGGCTGATATTTAACGCAATTCTTCTTTTTTTTAATTCTTTTCCGTCTATTTGGGGGATTTTTTCTTTAACCATAGTTATAAACCGATATGCGCAAAGGCTGAACCCTTAAATTTTCGCTTTAGAGGCGATTTCCCGACGGGGGACGGCTGATTATATTCCTTTTTTGGCGGTTTCGGGACAATTTTACGCATAATTGAGGTTTTATATGAGTTTTAAGAAAATTAATCACCTACTCCGAATACTTATAAATTTTTCTATGGAACGGTCATACGTCTTTTCTATAACGTCCGGAAAAAAGCAGGCTGGCAATTCATTCAAGCTTAAATGATATTGTATGCACTCACAACAAATGCCTTTTCGGGAACACGGCTCATAAGTGCAATTGCATCTTTTTTTGTTTTGAGCGATTTTGCATTCCATATTGCAAACCTTCATGAAATAGGTTATTAAGGTTAATATAAGTTAATAAGGGTTAAAAGTGGTTACGAAGTTAATTATAACAAATAAATTTGACGGAAGGTAAGTAGCATATGAGGAAAAAACATTTAATCTCAGGTATTTTAATTAAAGTAACCTTTTATTAACATTTGTTAACCTGTGTTAACTGTTATTAACTAAGTTGTTCAATAAAAGCGAGTATTTCTTCTACGGAAATTTTTTCAAATATAAGGTCTGCTTTTTTTAATTTTTCTTCGGGCAGAGTGTGAGAAACAGCTATGCATTTCATTCCTGCTTTTTTAGCTGCTTCTATCCCGTAAACGGAATCTTCTATAACTACGCATTCTTCGGGTTTTAATCCCATTTTTTGCGCCGACAGGAGGTATATTTCGGGCGAAGGTTTCGGTTTTTTAATATCATTAATAGTAAGCACGGTCTCAAAATAATGCGTTAGACCCGTATTTCGAATAATTCCGGCAATGAATTTTTTATCCGAATTGGAAGCAACGCCCAGGACATATTTCTTTTTCAGCGACATAAGCAATTCTCTTACCTGCGGAAACAATTCGACTTTTTTATTTGCCAATCCTATTAAAACTTCCAGTTTTTCATCTTGTATCTCGCCGATATTTAAATTTTTGGGTATTGCCCCTTTTTCTTTTAACTGCGATAAAAATTCTTTGTCCGAACGCCCTACCCCGCTCCTATCATCCACAAGCAAAATATTCCTCTTTTCAAACACTGTTTTCCAAGCTTGTGCGTGCAGTTTTTCGGAATCGAAAATGACCCCGTCGACATCGAATATTACTCCTTTTATAGACATAGTTTTTCTCCGTTTCTTTAAAGAGGCAAAATTCTAACAGAAGCATACGACATTTTCAAAAAAGTTCCATAATGGCGCGCAATCGTGTATAATTCAGATTTCATATAGGAGGATTATCATGGAGATGAAAGAAAAAAAAGTAGGGGAATTTAAGGTAAAGGAAATATGTATAAACAATATGCTCATCGGTATTGCAACGGACATAGGACCAAGAATTCTTTATGTCGCCGATGTAAAGAAACCCGATTTTAATTTCTTCGGACACCTTCCGGAAGCAGGAGAAGAAACGCCGAACGGGTATTGGAGAATGTACGGCGGGCACAGGTTATGGGTTTCTCCGGAAGAAATGCCGCGCACTTATTCGATGGACGACAAGCCGATAAAAATAGAAAAGATAAAAGACGGCATTTTGATTGTCGGCAATACCGAGAAAGAAAATTCTGTCCAAAAAGAAATAGAAATTAAACCTCATTCAAAAAACGGATTGGAAGTCATACACAGAATAAAAAATATAGGAAAAACACACATTACGTTTGCGGCATGGGCTTTGTCGGTAATGAGGCGGGAAGGTTTTGCGATTATTCCTTTTAACGCCGGACAAAGGGGTTTCCTGCCCGACAGAAGGATGGCGATTTGGCCATATACCAATTTCACGGATAAACGGCTTATGCTGCAGGACGAATATATTTTCATTCAACAGAATCCAACGGCGAAACAGCCCATAAAAATAGGAACGATAGCCCATCCTTCCTGGCTGGCATACTATATTAACGGTTCGGTTTTTGTAAAGACTTTTTCAAGAGAAGAAGGAGAGTATCCGGATTTCGGATGCAACGTGGAAATCTATACCAATTCGGACTTCCTGGAATTAGAGACTTTGAGCCCTTTAAAAACAGCAGCTCCTTCGCAATCGATTCAACATACCGAAACATGGAATATTTTGAATGTCGCAGGATTAAAACCCGATTCCAAGAGCGTTGAAAGCAAATTGATTAAGTTAATCAAAAGTTGAATGGCGTTGATTTTTTTCCAGGAGATTTGCAATTAATTCTTTAAGCTTAGTCCTGTCTTCTTTGTCCGCGCGCGAAAGGGCTTCGTAATACTCTTTTTTGGAAAATTCCAATTCTACATTTTTTTGGAACTGTTCTTTCAATTGAAGTTTAAGCAATAATCTTGCTATTCTGCCGTTGCCGTCCAAAAACGGATGAATTACCAAAAATTGGTGATGGAACTGGGCTATCGCGTCTATCTTGTCTTCTTTTGTGCTATTTTGGAGCTGTTTCGATTTTTCGCCCCACCATAATAATATATTTTTCAACAGATGCCGGACTTTATCCGCCGGCGGCGGCACAAGACGGGGTTCTTTGGATTTTTCACTTTCGATGCAAACGCTTACTTTTCTTATCTTACCCGCAAGTTCATAATTCTCGGGGAATAACGAGCAATGAAGTTCTAAAAGTTTTTTTATCGTAAGATTGTCTGTCTGTAAATCCGATGAGAGGGTATGCTCTTTTTTCTTGGCAATCGCGTCTACAATCTCAGAATATTTATCCGCCAACGATATTGCTTTGTCCAAATCGTTGTCGGCGAGAAATCCGGTCATGCTATTTTGTAATTTTTTAAATTCTTTTGTAAGCTCTTCTTGCGTTTTGGTGATATCTTCTGCCAGGATATTTTTTGTGTCGGATTTTTTGAATTCGTGATAAAGGACAAGGAAATTTTCTCTTTGTTTCGCTTCGTTTACTTTTTTTTGCGAAATATATACCGCTATGCCAACTATCCAGGATATAATCAAAATTATAAACAGACAGGAATAGTTAATCACTATGGAGATGATACCCTACTTTATTTAATTATGCAATATGATAAACTGACGGTTGGAGGGAGGATTTAATATGAAAAAGATATACCAGAAACCGCCTGGAAAACTGCCCCAGTTTAACTC
>JAQURI010000128.1 GCA_028715665.1 Candidatus Ratteibacteria bacterium | reverse complement strand
AAAGAAAATGATTTATAATATTGTAGATAATTTATCCAAATTTTTAAATAAGCGAAGGTTTGATGTTATGCAGTACACCGGACTTTGTGATAGACAGGGAAACGAAATTTACGAAGGCGATGAGGTTGCAGACGGAAGGGGAATATTTTATGATGTTTTATGGGAAAGAGATGGCCTTGATAGTCATATTGGTTATGATTTATATCACGAAGTTTGCGAAATCGTTTGTAATAAATACGAGCCAATGTCTAAAAAAATGAAATATAAATATAGAATAATATGAAACAAAAAGAAAGAAAATATAAAATAGGTATAGCCGGGCTTGGTATGGTTGGTGGAGCGTTGAGGAGATACTTTGAAAAAAAGGATCGTTATGACCTTTTTTTATATGACAAGTTTAAAAAAATAGGTTCTATCAATAACCTAAATCAAGCGAATTATATTTATATAGCAGTTCCAACACCCAATTTCAAAACAAACAAGAACGACACCTCGGCAATAGATGGGGTTATATCAAAGTTAAAATACTGCAAGGTTGTTATTATTAAATCAACTGTATTGCCGGGAACGACAGATATGTTTCAGGAAAAATATTCAATACACAAGATATTATTTAACCCAGAATTTTTAACAGAGGAAACCGCAGATAACGATATGGGGTATCCGGACAGGCAGATAATAGGATATACGAAGCAAAGTCAGGACGTTGCGGGAGATGTATTACAGCAGTTGCCGCTTGCTCCCTTTAATAGAATTGTGCCAGCAAAAGAGGCAGAAATGATTAAGTATTATGGCAATGCTTGGTTTTCTTGCAAGGTTGTTTTTGCAAATCAAATGTACGATTATTGCAGAAGAAAGGGAATTAATTACGGAAGCGTAATGGATGGAGTTGCAGCAGACAAAAGAATAGGCAGAACGCACTTAAAGATATTTCACAAGGGATACAGGGGTTATGGCGGAAAGTGCCTACCAAAAGACACAAGGGCGTTAATAGATGACGCAGATAAAAGCGGAGTAGATTTAAGACTATTAAAGGTTGTTGAAAAAATAAATAATAAATATCGCAAAGAACAGGAATATGAAAAAGACAGATAAGATTTTAGTAACCGGCGGAGCAGGATTTATCGGAGGACATTTAGTAGATAAGTTAGTTAGTGTTGGGGAAAGAGTTTCTGTTCTTGATAATTTTTCAGGAAGCATTCAATATCAAAACGATAAAGCAGATTATATTTATAAATATTTAGACGTTAGAAACTTTGCAGGAAAGGAAAGATTTGATTATATATTTCACTTGGCCGCAATTCCAAGAGTAATGAAATCAATTAAAAGTCCCTTAAAAACAAACGACACGAACATAAACGGAACACTAAATATGCTGGAGTACGCCAGAAAGAACAAGGCAAAGAAGTTTATATTTGTAAGTTCAAGTTCTGTATATGGCGATCAGGAAATCCCATTAAGGGAGAATATGGTATGTAAGCCAAGATCTCCTTATGGATTACAGAAAAGAACTGGCGAGGAATATTGCAGACTATATTATGAATTATTTGGATTAGAGAGCGTTATTATAAGGCCATTTAATGTTTATGGGCCAAGAATGGATTTAAAATCAGATTACGCCGGAGTGATTGGAAGGTTTCTATATCAGAAATCAAGAAAGCAATCTTTAACAATTTGCGGCGACGGAAAGCAGACAAGGGACTTTACCTATGTTGGCGATGTGATAAAGGCGTTAATGTACTGCATTGAAAAACCAGTCGGCGGAGCAGAAATAATAAATATAGGGGCCGGGTTTAATATCTCGGTTAATTTTATAGCAAATATAATTGGTGGCAAAACAAAAAACGTTGAAGCAAGACCAAACGAACCGCGAGATACCTTGGCCGACATTACAAAAGCAAAGAACTTATTAGGGTGGTCGCCGGACGTTAGAATTAACGATGGTATAAATAAAATAATTAATTATGGAATTTCAAATTAGCGTTGACGACGGAAGTTTAATGGACTTGGAAATTGCCGATATTTTAAAAAGCAATAATCTGCAGGGATTTACTACATTTTTTATTCCCACAAACTGCAGATTACAGGAAAAGGAAATAAGAAAACTTGCAAGACAGGGGTTTAATATGGGTGGACACACAATCAATCATATTAACGATATGAAGCTACTGCCCGTTGAAAGACAGTATGACGAGCTTTACGACAACAAAAGATGGCTTGGGCAGTTAACCAAAAAAGAAATAGATGACTTTGCTTATCCGCGAGGTATGAATATTCCGCATCATGTCTTTTACAAATTTGGGATTCTCCACATTAATCTGATTGCCATTAATATCTGCCACAATATGTATTGCCTCGACGAACGGCTCATGCGCCAATTCGATAACGCGTTGTTCGCTGTTAGCATCCAACTCCACCCTGACGATTATCACCAGTTCCGGATTTAGAGTTTTCAGTTCTCGGATACGTTTTTCAATATCTGTGCCGTCGTTGATTTCTACGAGCCTAATTTTTTTCATGACCTCTGGTGACATCAATGGTTTATCATTCTCCAAATGGAAGATAATATGGGGCAGGTATTGCTCTTTACCGGCGGGTAAGGCTTCGTAATCCTTCCGGTCCATAATCACCATCGTGCCTGTTTGTTTAGCTACATCAGCAAAAATCGGCAGCAGATTGGGGAAAGAGTAGTTTGCCGGCATTTTATCGATTATCAAAGGAATAGGGATATCCACCAACGGAAAAAGTCCGTCTAGAGGAGCCCCTTTTTCGTTAAAGGTAATGACACGTGGTTTTCTGCCGATATCCACTGCCGTACTGATGTATTCACGCCCGTGGATGCCGTCCCGTGTGGGGCGGACGATTTCTGACATATCCGTCCACATCCCGTCAAAACCTGTGCCGGAAAACTTGCCGCGATACCCGGCGCCGGATACAGGAATACTGGCGGTATCCGCCTGGTTCCAGGTCGTGGTTATAATATCCGGCGTGAAATAGCTGTTGCCCATATTCTCATAAACCGGATTGACCGTTAATGCCAGCAGTCCTTTGGTGCATTTCTGAACGCAAGAGAAACAGCCGTTGCACTCAAAGAAAAGGGACTTTACATCGCCCAGACCCTTAATATAATCGGCTTCCTGGCGGTACCGCTCATATATGCAGGCTTTCTTGGCGCAGTTATGGCAGTTAGCGCAATCTTCACGCCAGTCAACGATGCCGAACTTGCCGATACTGGGCAAGCGGCGCGGCACTTTTTTGGTTTCAATGTGATATTTCTTTGGCATTATAATCTCTACCTATGAAACAATCGTTACAAGCTCCGGCACGACACTCTCATTACCGCCAGAGAGGATGTGAATCCCTCTTAATCCCGGCACGCTTTTAAGCTGTTTCATTATTTCACCGGCGATTTTTACACCCTCTTTGCGCTGGGCAATATCATCACCGGCGGATTCCAGGCGCTTTATAATTGTTGGCGGTATATTAAAATCGGTATGTTTTTCGACCAGTTCTTTGGCTTGAACCGCGCTGCGCAAAGGCAGCACGCTGGCCAGGAATGCCGCCTTTTCGGTAAGCCCTTTCTGACTGGCGGTTTTCAACCATTTTTCAAACGTTCCAACATCAAACACAGCCTGGGTTTGGATAAAATTTGCCCCGGCGTTAATTTTCTTGTTCAAACGTATAATGTTAATTTCCAGAGGAGTCAAATGAGGATTAGCCACAGCCCCTATCAACATGGAAAAACCCCCCTCCACCTCTTTCCCGTCCAATAACTGCCCCTGATTTAGCTTCTTTACCAAGGCGATTAGTTGAATCGAATCGATATCATATACATTCACCGATTCAGGACTACCGATGAGTGTTTGGTGATATCCGGAGAGACATAACACATTTTTTATCCCCAATAATGCCGCCCCCAGTAGGTCCGATTGCAGGGCAATCCTGTTTCTGTCCCGGGTGACTAGCTGGTAGATTGCCTCGATACCGGACTGGTTAAGAACCACCGAGGCGGCTAGGCTGGAGACTGCTATCCCGTAGTGATTATCGGCGACATTTACGGCAGTAATGCCCTTACCGAAATATTTAGAACAGGATTCTATACCGGAAGTGCCAACGTCTAAAGTCGGCAAATACTCCGCAGTAACGATAAAGTCCTTGCCTTTAATTTTTTCTGCCAGTTTATTTTCTTGTCTCACGGGAATCTCCTGAAACGTTCACTTTTCGCGGGAAAT
>JAQURI010000127.1 GCA_028715665.1 Candidatus Ratteibacteria bacterium | reverse complement strand
GACTTTTGCGAAAGGCGATACAGAAAAAATCGGCGGTTTAATCTATTATCATTTGGACGAAAATTTGCGGGATTTTACAAAGCTTGACATATTAAAAGAAGAAGGCGAAAATTATGTCCAACAATTCAAAAAAAGTATACTCCTGCCTACGCTTAAAGAAATATTCAACAAAGATTTGCCGTTTTACCGGACCGAAAATTTTGATACCTGCCAAAGATGTGTCTTTATAGACCACTGCGGAAGAAGAGTATAAATTTGAATATTGTTTTAGTTAATTAACTCTTCAATTTTAAATTTTTAATTGAAAATACTGAAAATGAAGATATAACCAACAAAGAAATGATAGCTCCGTAAATGAACGTGTAGGTCGTAGATATATCCCACAGATATCCCGCAATAAATCCGCCCGGTAAAGCCACAAAACTAATCAACATATGAAAAGTTCCCAAAGCAGTACCTCTGATGGCCTCAGGCGCCAAGTCCGATACGAAAGCTCTTTCATTCGATTCAACCAACGCATAGTTCAAACCGAATAACAGGAACAATATGACAAGAGATATCAACGATTTCGCAAAAATAAAACCCAAACAAACCAATCCGAATAAACCGTATCCTATAAACAGAACGGTTTTTCTGCCGATTTTATCCGACAGCATCCCCGAAGGAACGGCAAAAAACGTGAAGGAAATATTATAAATAATATACAAGATTATAGGCATGGCGATTCCGAACCTGCCTGTAAAATAGGGCTGGCTTTTTAGCACAAAAAACATATAACTAAAATTACCTAACGCGAATAAAGTGGCAATCGCTATAAAAAATTTTAGTGGAAGCGGTAAACTCTTAAGTCCGAATTTAAGCGTGGCAGTTACACGTTCCATACGTTTTTCTTGCACAAAGAAAAGCGGAATCAGAGAAACGAAACTTATAACACCCGCCAGAAAGAATATACTCTTGAAGTCGAATTTAAAATACCAGAACAAAACAAGCGCCACGATTGCGCCCAATACCGAGCCGCCGCTATCGAAAGCCCTGTGGATGCCGAACCATTTTCCCCTTGTTTTTTTATCCGTTGAAGCGGCAAGAATCGCATCCCTCGGGGCTGACCTCATGCCCTTGCCTAATCGTTCAAAGGAACGCAAGACCAAAAGCTGCGGCCAGATTGTCACATAGGTAAACAAAAATTTACAAAAAGAGGACAGCCCATATCCAAAAAACACAAAGGGTTTTCTCTTACCTAACTTATCGGACCAAAAACCGGCAAACATCTTAAACAAGCTCGCAATACTTTCCCCAAAACCGGAAATTATTCCTACAGCAATGCCAGCCCCACCTATATCTTTTATAAACAGCGGTAAAACAGCCAATATCATATCGCTGGCAGTATCATTGATGAAACTTACAATACCCAGCCACCATACGTTTTTATTGTTTTGGTCCATTTTAAGAAATATTTTAATAGATATTGCTTACACTGTAAAGAAGATATTCGGGACTTAGACATAAAAAATCCTCCCCTGCCACTAAGGACAGGGAAGGATTTTCAAATACATCCAATTTTCTGTCGAATTAATAGTTAAACTTTACCAACAACCCCACGCGGCTCTGCGCAACCAAGGATAATCGGTGCGATAACAAGAGTGTAAAGGATTATTATCTCCGCAGTTACCGCCAAAACAGGGGTCTTCCGTACCCGAGGCATCATATGCGCTCGAACCCCCTATAACATTCAAGGTGCATGCATCTACCCATTTGTGGTATTCCGCGTGTCCGTCCACAAAAGAGAAATTCGTCCCATTGCCATGTCTTACCGGCGGTTTATCTACAAACCAGTTGCCATTATGGCATCCCCAAGGTTCAACGTAGAAAGCTCCTTGCGCGATATATCCCTCGTCAACAAAAACTAATCTTGAAGACGGATTAGTAACGGTGTTTATATTATCATGGTAACTACCGCAACCGCTCGGAGTCGTATTTATCAACGTTCCTTCATTGGCATCTGTTCCGCACCATCCACAACCGCGCCTACGCATGCCGTGCATGGCTTGAACTATATTATATGTCACCGAAGCGGCAGGTTCGCCGTTCGGGCATTTATACATGTTATAATCGTTGACATAGGGCCAAATTTGACCGTTCTGCATAGCTATTTCCCAGTTTGCCGGAAGATCGGAAGCGCCGTTAATCCAATTAACCCAACAAGCTCCGGGCACATTATAGTTTTGATTACAACATGAACCGTCTGTGGGACAATACCAAGCATTAAGCCCCACAAAAGCTCCCGGTATAGAATTGTTGTTGTCTTCCGCGTACATAATCCAAGCCAATGTCAACTGCTTTACATTGCTCAAACATACGGCTCGCCTGCCGTATTCTCTGGCTTGATTTAACATGGGCAGTAATATAGCTGCCAATATGCCGATAATAGCCACCACCACCAAAAGCTCTATCAGTGTAAAGCCCTTTTTTCTATCCATAATTTACCTCCTTGTTTTTATCTTACTAAATTAAATATCTTTAGATTGTTGATACTTTAGCTGCATTATAGCGGCTTTTTCTATTTTGTCAAATGGTTGTACACTTGACTGAATGCCCTCTTTCATATCTATTTTAGTTCTCAAATGAGCCAAATACCTTGTCATTGTCTTATGTGTTTCTTCCTGAACAAACTGAAGTGATTTTATTTGCTGGGAATGGATATAGAGGAGCCCGCCCAAGAAAATCAACAATGCCGCCAAAATGCTGTTGAAAGCAAATCTGGCAAGAAAGGGGCTAAATAATCTTTTCTGTTCCGACAAACTATAGATATGTCCGTTGTCTATTTTGTCCTCCAACCGCCGCCAGTAGTTTTCAAAATATTCCTTTGAAGGGGTTTCTTTTGCTTTTAATTTTACGAGGCCATCTATCTTTACCATAGCATTAAATTCAGTCATGCATTTTTCGCAGCTGTCAAGATGTGACTTTACTTCATCCAGGGAAGATTCATTCAACGAATTGTCCAAATATCGGGATAATAATTTCTCCACTTTCCTGCAATCCATTTTTCTTTCACCTCCTTGTTCTCTCATTATGTTAGACAAAAGAGCTTAATTTTTCTTTGAGCTTTTTTCTTGCCTGAAATAGGCGCCAGGAAGCCGTCTTTTCCCGACAGCCCAAAATTTGCGCTATTTGCTTATGCGGCAAGCCCTCTAAAACCGCCAGTTCTACAACGGCCTTTTCTTTCACAGGCAAAGAATTTATGGCTTTAGTTATTTGCTCGTGCAACTGTCTTTGTTGGAGCACTTTGTCTGGAGAGAGCGAGCTGTCCGCAATGGAGATGTTTTCATCCAATTCGAACGGCTGATTTTTTCCGGCTTTCTTGAGATAGTTTAGGGTAATATTTATGGTTATCCTGTATAACCATGTGAAAAATGAGGATTTTCCCTTAAAACTACCTATGGATTGATATGCTTTTACGAATGCCTCCTGGGAAAGGTCATCCGCATCGGCATGGTTATTGGTCATTCGGTAAGCGATAAAATAAACCTGTTTTTTGTATTCCTCCACTAACTGCCTGAATGCATCCTTATCGCCTAATCTCGCTTTTCTGACCAATATAAAATCTTCGTTTTTTGTCATGTGCACATCTTTATATTAGACAATTTTTTTAGCGGATAATTTGGTATCCCAATTTACAAGATGGTCAGTAATTATTCCGAGAGCACAACTTTGCCGCCTACGATTACACATACAACCTTGCCTTTGAAATCCCATCCTATAAACGGAGTATTCTTAGAGAGAGATTTTATGTCATCGGGCTTTAACCGCCATTCTTTGTGCGGGTCAAAGATAGTTAAATCGGCATCTTCATCGGCTTGTATTCTGCCTTTTTTGATATTAAGTATTTTTGCGGGGTTTATCGTGAGTTTTTCAATTGCTTCGGTAAGCGTAAGGACCTTCCTATCAACCAATTGTTTCATAACAAGGGGAAAAACCGTCTGTAATCCTATCATTCCAAACGGCGCATTTTCATATTCCACTTCCTTTTCAGTATAAATATGGGGCGCATGGTCGGAAGCGATTACATCGATTGTCCCGTCTTTTAACCCTTTTTCTATAGCCTTTATGTCCTCATTTGTGCGAAGAGGCGGATTGACTTTCGTATTGGTATCAAACTCCGCACCCAACCCCGACGTTACGTCGGGACGATTCGAGGCAAGCGTTTTAACGGCATCTTCGGTCAATGTGAAATG
>JAQURI010000126.1 GCA_028715665.1 Candidatus Ratteibacteria bacterium | reverse complement strand
TTGACACCAAAATAAAAGTCCTACCGACTGTTAGGGAAAAAGATGGGCTTGCTATGAGCTCAAGAAATGCGTATCTCAATAAAGAACAGCGAAAAACCGCAACGGTTCTCTATCGTTCTTTAATGGAAGCAAAAAGATTAATAAATAATAGCTTGAAAGATATTTCGGAACTAAAAAAACTTATTAAAAAAACCATAAACCAGGAACCATCAGCCAAAATAGATTACATTGAAATCCGCGACCCCGAAACACTCCAACCCGTTAAAAAAATTACTGGCAGTGTGGTAATATTACTTGCTGTTAGAATAGGGAAAGTAAGGTTGATTGATAATGTGATAATTTAATTGGATAAGCATAAATGCTTAACGAAGAACAGAAGAAGAAATTATTAAAGATTGCAAGAGAGACAATGGAGACCTACATCAAGGAGGGAAGAAGGTTGAATTTTAAGGAGGATGACCCGGCGCTTTTGGAGCATTGCGGCGCGTTTGTGACATTAAGAAACGCGAAAAAGAAGCCGCAAGATGAAGAATCTCTGCGTGGCTGTATCGGGCATATCGTAAGCAACGAACCGCTTTATAAGACGGTGAGGGATATGGCTATTGCCTCAAGCACCGAAGACCCCAGATTCCCTCCTGTTACTGTAAACGAACTAAAAGATATAAAAATAGAAATCTCCGTTCTTTCTACGCCCAAAAAGATAAAAAACATTGACGAATTCGAACTTGGCACACACGGCGTGATTATTCAAAAAGGATTCAACCAAGGCGTGTTCCTGCCGCAGGTCGCCACGGAAACCGGCTGGAAAAAGGAAGAATTTCTCTCCTGTTTATGCTCCCATAAAGCAGGCCTTCCGCCCGACGCATGGAAAGACAAGGACACGAATATATATATTTTTGAGGCGGAAGTTTTCGAAGAAAATTGAGAAGTCAAAAGCAAAAAGGCAAAACTAATTGCAAATTTTTTAAATTTTTAATTTTAAATTGTGGTTTTACCTTTTTCGTTTTTACTTTTTATTTTACCCTAAGTTGACCCCTCAATCTATAACGGGGTAAAATCCTCTCATGGCCGGAAAAGTAATCCAAAACAAGCGCGCGTTTCACGAATATCACATCAGCGAAAAATTCGAAGCGGGAATAGCGCTTAAAGGAACAGAGGTAAAATCGCTTCGAGAGGGCAATGCGAGTATGGTTGACTCTTTTGCCAAAGTTGAAGGCGGAGAGGTTTTTCTCTACAATATGCATATTACGCCCTACGAAGAGGGCAGTATTTTCAACACTTCTCCGACCAGAAAAAGAAAACTGCTTCTGAATAAACACGAAATACGAAAATTAGCGGGAAAATCCGCCCTAAAAGGGCTGACGATTGTACCTTTAAAAGTTTATTTCAGTAGCAGGGGATGGGCAAAAGTTGAACTAGGGATTGCAAAGCCCAAGAAACTTTTCGACAAACGCGCCGAGCTTAAAAAGCGCGACGTAGAAAAAGAGATAAGAAAAGCGGTAAAGAATAGATAGTTAACAATGGTTAAAAAAGGTTAATCAAAGTTAATAACGGTTGCAAAAAAACTTGAAAGTAAACCTTTGTTAACCAATGTTAACCCATATTAACCTATATTAACTTAAATATTGGGGGTGCCAAGGCATCGACATGGAGCAAGCGGCTAAAAGGAGCACGCCGAGGTTGTCAGGAGGCCTCGTAAAAACCTGACAAAATACAAAAGCTGAAGAAGCTGTAGCTTTCGCCGCCTAATAACGCGGTCGACATCCTTATACGCTTCCGCCTGTTGGGCATTAAGGATGCAGGAAAACGGGCTTACTTCTTGTTCTCGGTCTGAAGGACAAGAAGGACAATTAACCGGACTCGTCTCGCCATTACTTTGTCCTTGAAGTAAGGCGGGATTAAACTAAACCAAGGAACAAGCGTGTAGCCGCCTTTTGGATGCTTTTCTATGGACACGGGTTCGATTCCCGTCACCTCCACCAATTTTTCAAAAAATGAAACAAAAGTTCGAATTAAGCCTAACTTTAGCCAAGGCGGAATTTATTGAACGAAACGAAGGCAGCTACCTGGGCCTTTTGTGGTATCTTCTAAATCCGCTACTGCTTTTTCTGCTCCTGTTGATGGTATTTTCGGACAGGGTCGGTTCCAAGATACAAGATTATCCTTTTTATCTGCTACTCGGCATAATCATGTTTAATTTCTTTCAGCATGCTACAACCGATGCCACGGAAGTAATACGCAAAGACAGGATATTAATAAAATCGATAAATTTTCCAAAAGAATGTCTAATCGGTGCCACCGTTTTGAAATCTCTTTTTTCCCATATGTTTGAAATAATCATCCTGATCGGTTTCCTTATATTTTTTAAGATTTCCCCGTGGAATATCATTATTTATCCCGCCATATTGTTTTTATTGAGCATCTTTGTTTTCGGCATATCGCTTATTTTATCTTCTTTAACTATATACTTTGTTGATTTGAATAATATGTGGATGTTCATAGCTCGTTTGATTTGGCTCGGAACGCCGATATTTTATGCAATCGAGGGACAAGAAAGACTACTTTTCATTAATTTGTTCAACCCTATGTATTATTTTATAACCATAGCAAGAGAGACAATTATCTACGCAAAAATCCCGCAATTATGGTTAATATTCGGAGCTATCGGCTACAGTTTCGCATTTTTATTCGTGGGTTTATTAATTTTTAACAAACTAAAAACTAAATTCGCCGAGATGATGTAATGAAAAGGATAATCGCTGAAGGTATTTCCAAGGAATTTAAAATCGGTTTTAAGAAAAATCAACCTATTTTAGCGCGAGTCATTTCGATTTTTTCCGGAAGAGAGCCAAAAAGAATCATTAAAGCGTTAGATAATGTTTCTCTTGAAGCAGATGCAGGAGAACTTTTAGGCATTATAGGAGAAAACGGCTCCGGGAAGAGTACGCTTTTAAGGATTATTGCGGGGATATATGCCAAAGATAATGGGAAAATAGTGACGAATGGCCATATTATCGCTTTAATAAACTTATATATCGGGCTAAAAGAAAGACTAACAATGGAAGACAACATATATCTTCTCGGCTCTTTTTGGGGGATGAGCCAGAAATCAATCAGGGAAAGGTTTGATGCTATTGTCGAATTCTCGGAACTGAAAGATTTCATAAAGACAAAAGTGTACCAGTTTTCAAACGGCATGATACAACGGCTGGTTTTTTCAATAGCAGTAAATTGTAATCCCGACATCCTTTTACTCGACGAAGTTTTCGAAGTCGGGGACGAACATTTCAAACTTAAAAGCGCAAACAAACTCGAAGAACTAAATAAAAACGGAACTGCCGTCATATTGGTCAGTCATGCGATGTGGATAATTGAAAAATACTGCAATAGGGTTATTTGGATGGACAAAGGGAAAATATTACAAGAAGGTAAAGCATCAGAAGTCACTCTGGAATATAAAACAAAAGAGTCAAAATAAGAGCTCTATTTTATTCATCAATTTTTACTTTGCAATATATCCAGGGATAATACGTCTTAAGAAAAATTGCCAAAACTAAAGAAATGAATAAACTTAAAATTTCCGTAGTAATCCCAACATATAACGCAGAGAAAACATTAAGAGATTGCCTAAAATCTGTTTTGGATCAAACAATCAAAAATTATGAAATTATCATTGTGGATAATAATTCTACCGATAAAACCAAGGATGTAATAATAGAATTTCAAGAGAAAGACGCGAGAGTTAAATATGCTTTTGAGACAAAGAAGGGCAGGGGGGCTGCAAGAAATGCCGGAATAAAAATTGCAGACGGGGATATAATTGCAATGGTTGATGCCGATTGCATTGTACCATCTGATTGGCTCCAGAAAATCATAAGACCAATAATAAATGAAAACGAATCCATTGTAATGGGCGGCGAGAAAAACCTGATAAAAAACTACTGGGCATTAAATATACAAAATGCAAATTCGCAATTTTTAAAAAGAAATACCTATGACCAATATATCTATCTGCTGGACACCAAAAACTTCGCGATCAGAGCAGATTTAATCAGGAAACTAATGTTTGACTCAGACCTTGGAAATTTCGAAGATTTGGATTTTTCTGTGCGCCTTAAAAATATTGCCCTAATCAGGTTTTGCCCGAATATCGAGGTTATTCACAAGCATAAAAGTTCTTTTAAAGAAGTAGTAAAACTAAATTTTGACAGGGCATATTGGACCTATAAAATATATAAAAAACATTCTAGCTCAAAAATAATTAAAAAAGAGCCTATGTTCGAGAGTATTTCAATCGTAAATTTCTTATCGTTTCCCTTTTGGGTTATGCTTCAATTGATTACAAAACCGATAACGAC
>JAQURI010000125.1 GCA_028715665.1 Candidatus Ratteibacteria bacterium | reverse complement strand
GACTCCCAGAATGAGCAGCGGCATAAAAACCGGCAAAAGCGTCGGCTTTCCTTCAGAGTAGAATGTAGACATAATAGTCAAAGCGGCGAGTATGAAACCTATCCACATGCTCCCTGCATCGCCCATGAATATGGAGGAAGGGTACCAATTGAATATAAGAAATCCTGCAAGAACCCCCGCAAAAACTACCAAAATGGAAGAAGTAAAAAGCTGATGCTGCAAAGAAGTGATACCTACAAATATAAGCGAGGCAATTAAAGCTACTCCGCACGCCAGACCGTCCATATTATCCATAAGATTGAAAGAATTCGTAAGAAGGACAAACCATAAGACTGTGAGCAACCCTCCTAAAAAGGTATTCGGCATGAAGAGGGTGATTCTTATCCCCCAAAAAACCATAATAATGCCGACGACAGCCGCAGAAAAAAGTTTAACATAGGGATTCATGCCCTTTATATCGTCTATCAAGCCGACAATCATTACCAAGGTCCCGCCTAAAGCAATCGGCAATATTTTATAAATTTCTCTTTGTAAAGGCGGTATTCTGTCGATAAGGGACTGCGGTATGATTGACTGGAGTTGCGGATAATTCCAAAAAAACTTCAAAAGAACCAATCCGACAAAAATTGTCAGCATAAAAGAAAAATAAAAAGCTAATCCGCCCAGAAGCGGCTTGGGAGAGATATGGACTTTTCTGACAGACGGAATATCCAAAACGTTAAACCTAAAAGCTATAGCGCGAAATAAAGGCGTCAAAATCAGCGAAAAAAGAAAGGAAATAGCAAAAAGACAAAAATAAATAGTTGTCCACATATGGTTAATTTAAATAAAAAATCAAATATTAAAAATTAAATATACATATCAAAATGCAAAAATACATAAAATACAAGACACAACCCCCAAATTGTTACTGTTTTCTCTGTTTTGGAAATTTATTTGCATCTTATTTCTAATCCACTAATAATTTTGAATTTTAATTTGCCATTTTACATTTTGCACTTTAATTTTTAAACTCTATCTATAGTATTCAATCACGTCTTTTATTATATCTTCCAAGGATTTTTTCGGTTTAAACCCTATTGTTTTGGATATCTTTGATATGTCAGGGACTCTATATTTTAAATCTTCAAAACCATCGCTGTAAACCTGCAGGTAAGGAATATATACGATATTAGATGTACTTTGAGTAAGCCGTTTAACTATCTCCGCCAATTTAGAAATAGTAACGGGTTGGGGACTGCCCAAATTGAATATTTCCCCATTTGTATTTTTGTTCTCCATAAGGGATATTAACCCTCCAACAGCGTCTTCTACATGGATAAAACTTCTCAATTGCTTGCCGTCGCCATGGACGGTAATCGGTTCTCCTCTTAATGCCTGCTTTACAAATCTCGGGATAACCATGCCGTATACTCCAACTTGCCTGGGGCCTGATACGTTGAAAAGTCTTGTTATAACTACGGGCAATCCCCTTTCCTTATAATAAGCAATAGCCAAAAATTCATCTATTGCCTTGCTGGAAGAATAACTCCATCTCAATTTTGTGGGCGGACCAAGGATTCTGTCCGACTGCTCATTGAAGGGATAATTTTCGCTTTTGCCGTATATTTCAGAAGAAGAAGTAATAAGAACCTTCTTTTTGCCTTTCGATGTGATTTCAAGGACATTTTCTGTCCCTTCTATGTTGATTTTTATGGATTTGATGAGGTTTTCCATAATATATTTGACGCCGACCGCCGCAGCAAGATGATAAACCACCTCGCATTCGTCTATCAATTCTTCCATGAGGCCTTTATCCAATATGGAACCTTGCTGAAAATGAAACCTCGGATTATTTAAAAGGTTGGAGATATTCCCCTTATTGCCCGTAGAAAAATCATCGACCGCCCATACTTGATTGCTATTTTCGCAAAGCAGCCGTTCTATTAAATGGGAACCTATAAAGCCAGCCGCTCCAGTCACCAAACATTTCATCTTATCTGTGCCTTTCTCTTTCTAAAAACCAATTTACTAAAAATCCTATCAAAACCAAACATTGAATATAAAAAATCTGCTACTCTTTCAAAGGAGCAGCAGATTTTATAAAACCCTCAGGATTAACCGTCTTGCATTCCGCTTATATCTTGCTAAGTTTGTCTAAGCGTACCTTTTTCACGGAAGGTTTGTTAATCATATTAGGCATCCAATCCGGCGCATTATCCGGTTTTTTCACCTTTTCTACTTTACCCTTAAATACGTGCAATCTCCACTTGCCGTCTTTCTTTCTGGAATGCTCTCTTAATTTAATAAGACCGTCACTATCTTTCAAGCCTCTGGAAGCAGCTTTCAATGCGGCGGCTCTCGGCGAGCGGCCCGTAAACACATGGTCTTCCTTGCTGCCTATCCTCAAAGAATATTGTTTCATTTCAGCCATACACATCCCTCCTTTTTAAAAATTAAAATTGTTTAAAACTAATCCCAGGGTTCTCAAAATCACTCGTGAATAAATAACTTGCATATATACTTATTTGCCTTCTTATACCAAAAAGAAACGGCATTGACAAGCCCTTTTGTCATTTCCTGGCCAAAAAAGCGGAAACTTTTTTAGAAAAATGTCCTATCTTCTCACTGTTCGGATTTAGTTGAACAGCCTTTTTTATATACGAGTGTGCGTTATTATAATCTCCGTTTTCAAAATACCACAGGGACACGATGTAATATGCCTCTTCCATTTTTTTGTTGAACATCAAATCCAATATCTCTTCCCATTGACCTTCGCCGTACACTTCCTCTATCAACTCTTTGTTTTCCACAACATATCTCACTACGAGTTTATTATTTTTAAAAGAAGGCAGCATCAATTTCAACAGTTTTAAAGAAGTCTCAAAGAGTTCCCGGGCGGATTCTATTTCTCCCGGCATCTCTTCTTTGATTTTCGTCATAAGTTCCTTAAAATCGCCCAATGCCTCCGAGAGCTCCTCATCGGTTTTTTCTAATCTTTTTCTTACGATATTTTCATATTGTTCCAAAACATAGACGTGTTCTTTGAAACTCATGAGCTGATGGAAAATCAGATGCATTGCCCTTTCGAAACCGATTTCATGCGTCAGAAACTGATGCGGTTTATCCAAAAGATTGTGCGCCAAATCTTTTAAATTCCACAGCGGTCCCTTGTTCTCTTCGGTGCCTATCCACTCAGCAAGGCTGGCGAATTTAACTTTTCCTTCTTTTTTGAACTGCCTATACTCGTCTTTAAAATTCAAATAAGCGTTAAAAAATTGTTTAATACAATCTCTCAAAAACTCGTCTTTTCTTTCTTCAAGCCACAGATTGTCTTCTTGTTCCATTTTCCCCCCTGTATAAAACCGAACAGTCTATAGTTTATAGCAAAAGCCTTTAACTCTCAACCATGAACCGTCCCGACATGACGTCGGGACGGTTCATGGTCAACTATCTTACCGTCCACGATTCTTATAATGCGGTCCATTTTTAGCGCTATCTCTTCCTGATGCGTAGCTATAAACAAAACCCCTGTTCTTTTATGCATTAAATCCAACATAAGTTCCAAAATCTTTTTTGCCGTTGTTTTGTCCAAGTTGCCGGTGGGCTCGTCCGCAAATAAAATGAGCGGTTCGTTTATTATGGCTCTTCCGACGGCGACTCTCTGCTGTTCCCCGCCGGACAAAGCATAAGGATAATGAGAAGCCCTTTGAGTAAGTTTCAATTCCTTAAGAATTACTTTCGCTTTTTCCGCAATTTCCTGTAAGGGTTTTCTATCTATCAACCCGGGCAGCATAATATTTTCAAGCGCGGAAAGCTCCGGAATCAAATTGAAAAACTGGAATACAAAGCCCATTCCCCTTTTTCTTAAATCGGCTCTTTGTTCGTCGGAAAGTTCGATAATATCCTGCCCTTGCCAGAAAATCCTGCCTTTCGACGGTTTTTCCAGTCCCGCCAAAAGACATAAAAGAGTGGATTTGCCCGCGCCCGACTCTCCCAACAAAGCAATAGATTCGCCATCGAGAATTTCCAAATCGATTCCCTTAATCACTTCCAACTCTTTTTCGCCGGATACATAACTCTTATGCAACCCAACAGTTTTTATAAGTATTCTATTCATATCTTAAAGTTTCTGCCGCTTCCATTTTCGCCGCTCGGGAAGCCGGATAAATCGTCGCAAGAAGACAGATACACAAAGCCAGCAAACCTACCAAGGCAAACACCTTCCATTCCAATTTAATGGGCAAATAGGGCATGGAATATATTTCTTCTGACAACGAAATAAAATGATATTTTTTAAGCAATATCCCCAGAATAAGGCCTAAAAGACAACCTGTTCCCGCGCCGCAAAAACCTATGATAAAACCCTGATACAAAAATATTTTTCTTATGTCATTTGAGGTAGCGCCGAGCGC
>JAQURI010000124.1 GCA_028715665.1 Candidatus Ratteibacteria bacterium | reverse complement strand
AAAACTGATTTCCCAAATTCTTTATAGACAATTCTTTCATGTCCCCTACCACAAAATCGGCCTGTTGGAGTTGGGAGTTTGGGAAGGTGTTTGTTACGCCGACTGCAAAAAATCCTCCCCTTTTTGCTGCTTCAATGCCTGCAGGAGAATCTTCAATCACAAGACAATCTTTAGGCGGAATATTTAACTTTTTTGCGGTCAAAAGGAATATTTCCGGGTCGGGTTTTACTTTTTTGCATTCTTCCGCGGTAGTAATTGCGTCGAAATTTTTTATGTCTATACCCGCTCCTTTTAATGTTATTTCCATAATTATTCTGTGAGAAGATGTCGCGATAGCGGTTTTAATCCCCGAATTCTTCGCTTCTTTTATGAGTTCGATAACGCTCGGAAAGGACTTTATTTCTCCGCGAAGGGCGATTTTTTCTAAATTGTCTTTTCGCCTTTCCATTGCTTTTTCGACATCAACATTTACTTTATATTTTTCAGCCACTCCCGTGATATATTTTTTTGCTCCCATGCCTACAAACGGCAGAAATTCTTCCTTTTTTACTTTTGTGCCGTAGAGTTCTTCGAACATATCAACGGTGGCTTGGGCAACGGCGTCTTCCGTATCGACGAGCACTCCGTCCATATCGAAAATAACCGCTTTTATCATTTTTATTTTAATTTATTTTGTATCTCTTTGAGTTTGGTTTTTACTTCTTCTCTTGTGCTGTCGAGGGAAACGGAAATTTCCCATTGCTCTTTTGCCTTCAGCAGTTCCCCTTTTTCGTAATATACATCTCCGAGGTGTTCGCGTATTACAGAGTCATCTTCGCCTTCTTTCTGCAATATAAGCAGGGCTTTCTCAATCTGTTCTAATGCTTTGCCGATAAGCCCTTTCTTGTAATAAGCCCATCCCAAAGAATCGACGAAATAACCGTTGTCCGGCTCTATTTCCAATGCTTTTTCTATTAAAAATATGGCTTCATTGAGTTGAGTTCCCTTTTCTGCGAACATATAACCCAAGTAGTTCAGCGCTTCCGCATTTTCGGGATTCATTTCGATTGTTTTTCTCAAATAATAAACGGCTCTAAACCAATCCTTGTTTTGTTCGTAGGAAGCCGCGAGTT
The DNA here is from genome assembly GCA_028715665.1 of Candidatus Ratteibacteria bacterium. Lineage (GTDB taxonomy): Bacteria > CAIJMQ01 > CAIJMQ01 > CAIJMQ01 > CAIJMQ01 > CAZNJA01. The sequence continues at coordinate 3,323 of JAQURI010000124.1, read as the reverse complement.
GAAATGAGATGAAGTCGTCATCGGGATTTAACTGATGCGCTTTTCTTAAATATTTGATTGCTTCTGCGTAATTTTTGAATTGCAGGTATGTTATGCCGAATAATAAATTTATCCTGTCTTTTGCAAGTAAATCTTTTTCCGAAACATCGTTCAAGAGAACAATTGCTTCGTCTTTTTTGCCTTGTTTGCCGTAAATATGAATAAGCAGAGGGTAGGATATGTATAATTTAGGCATGAGCTGAATAGATTTTTTCAAGTTTTCTTTCGCTTCGTCCATCTTTTTAAGTTGGACCAGAAATGCTCCCAGAAGATAATAAATGTTGCCGTCTTTAATCTGGCAGTCCTGCAGAATTTTTAATCCTTTTTGGTATTCTTTTTTTTCATAATACAGTTGGGCCAGATTCATTGCGCTTATATAGTCACCGCTATTTATTTGTAGGGCTTTTTCATATGTGGAAATCGCCTCGTTTGTTTTCCCCAATCTGTTATAGATGTCGCCTAACTTTTGATAAAGCGCGGAAGAAAAAGGCGAAAGTCCCACTGCTTTTTCGTACTCTTTTAAGGCGTCTTCCAGCTTACCGTCTTCTTCGTAAAAAGTTCCCAATGCCGCGTGAATTTCGGGATTATCCGCGGAAAGGACTTGTAGTTCTTTTAAATATTTGATTCCTTCGGAAAAGTTTTCTACTCTTCCGTATTCCATTGCCAGCAGAAAATAGACTTTTTTCAGATTATCGGGTTTGTCGGCATCGGACAATTCTATGATTTTTCGCGCATATTTTTCGGCTTCCGGCCATTTCCTGTCGTCTAAAAGAATTGTGAAAAGCAGGTAGTTTGCGCTTTGGTTTTCCGGATTTCTTTTTAAAACACGTTCGGCAAGTCTTGTAGCATTGCCGGTTTTGTTCTCGTTTTTGTATATTTGCGCCAGAATCAGTTCCAGCTCGTCTTTTTCAGGAAAGCGTTTTAATGTATCTTCAAGCAAATCCCTTGCTGCATCCGTTTTGTTTTGGCTGATGAGTGTTATTATCAATTCTTTCCGCAGATAAAACGAGGAGGGGTCGCACTCGAGCGCTTTTTCGTATTCCTGAATGGCTTTTTCGTCGTTGCCTTCTGTTTTTTCCAACTGAGCATTCAAAAAATGGGCGTAAGCGCAAGGGCTCGCTCTCGAAGCGGAATGGATACATGGCGGGTAAAAAATAGTGATAAAAAGAAAAATTAATAGAAGAAAAAAATATTTTAGTGTTCTATCCATAACGCGGATTATATTGGGAAACGGGAAATTGCTGAAATATTTACCCTGTTAGGAATTTATTTCCCAGTGCTAAAGTACGGGTTTATTTATTTGACTAACCCCGCGACGTAAACCATCGGAAAAATATCCCTTTGGGAAATTTTTCCGATACTATGCGGGGTAATCGGAGCTGCGTTCCGATTAGGGCACGACTTTATTCAAGGGATACTCTATTATGTCTGTAGCCCCCGCTTTTTTAAGTTGCGGGATCAGATCTCTCGCCTTTTTTTCCTCTATTATGACATCGACGTCAAAACCGTTTCCCTCGGCTAACTCGGAAATCGTGGGATTAATTCCCATGTTGACAAAAATATCCGTTATTTTATTGCAACCTGACTTATTACATAAAACATTCATCTTTAACCCGACTTTCCCTTCTGCGTTTAATGCACCCTTAAGCAGTAAAACTATGTTATCTATTTTCGCTTTTTTCCATTCATCGGAATAGGATTTTTTGTTGGCAATAAACCTTGTGGTCGATTCTAAGATTGTCTCGACTATCCTTAAGTTACTTGCTTTCAAGGAAACGCCCGTCTCTGTAAGTTCCACGATGGCATCGGCTAAATACGGGGGTTTGACTTCCGTTGCTCCCCATGAGAATTCAACCGAAGCATTTACTTTGTTTTTCTTAAGGTATTCTTTTGTAACTTCAACGAGTTCAGTGGCTATACGCTTGCCTTCCAAATCTTTTGCGCTTTTGATTTTGGAATCGTTGGGAACGGCAAGAACCCACTTGACCGGCTTGAATTCTTCTTTCGCATATACGAGTTCCGCGACTTCTGTTACTTCTACTTTATTCTCTTTTATCCAATCGGAGCCCGTAAGTCCCGCGTCTATTACTCCTGTCGCTACATATTTAGGGATTTCCTGTGCCCTTATCAGCATCGGTTCTATTTCCTCGTCATCTATAACAGGGAAGTAAGAACGTTTGCTTACAACCATATTGAACCCGGCTTTTGCAAAAAGCTTGATTGTCGCTTCCTGCAGACTGCCTTTTGGTATTCCAAGTTTTAATTTCATGGCGGTATTCTATCATAAAGTTTGAAATTCAGGGAATGACGGCAATTTTTATGTCTTTGCCTTTTATTATTCTGTCCAGCGCCGTATTAATTCCGCTTAAGGGCAATTTATCGGTAATCAACGGCTTCAAATTCAGTTTCTTTTTCGCGATTAAATCATAAGCTTTTTTTACATGATAAGGAGTGTGGTGAAAAACTCCCTTTATCGCTATTTCGGAATAATGGATAAAGTCCGTATCTACTACGACTTTTTTGCCGGGTTTACAGCCGCCGAATAAAAGGACCCTGCCGCCTCCCTTCACCATCTTTACGCTGTCTTCCCAGACTTTCGGGATGCCCGTGGCTTCTATCGCGACATCCATGCCTTTGCCTTTATACGAAAAATTTTTGACCTTGTTTATCACGCTCTTTTTATCTTTTACTAAAATTGTATTATCGCAGCCTAACTTTTTAGCCATTTCCAATCTCTTTCTATTTTTCTCGACTGCGGTGACTTTTGCTCCGATATTTTTCAGAAGGAGCAGGAACAATAGCCCAATGGGACCTGTGCCGATTATGACCGCTTCTTCGTTTTTCTTTACGCCTATTTCCCCGATACCGTGCATTACGCATGCCAGCGGCTCCAAAAATGCCGCTTCTTCAAACGTAATTTTTGGGGGTATTTTAAATAAATTCGTTTTTACTATCGGTCCGGGGATTTTTATATATTCGGCGTAAGCGCCGTTCATGAAAGTTAAATTCTCACATAGGGAGAATTTGCCCGTTTTGCAGTAATAACATTTAAAACATGGCGCCGAGTTAGCTGCTGTCACTCTGTCGCCCTCCTTGAAGTTCTTTATTTTTTTGCCGACTTTTTTTATCACACCCGACCATTCATGTCCAAAGCCGGAAGGGACGCAGAGCATCTTTGGGTGGCCGCCTATTTGATAAACCTTTGCGTCTGTCCCGCACGTAAGGGCAATCTCGACCTTAGCAAGCACTTCCGTGTCGTTAATTTCGGGGATTTTAACGTCTTC
>JAQURI010000123.1 GCA_028715665.1 Candidatus Ratteibacteria bacterium | reverse complement strand
GCAAAAAAGATTTCCCTCGGCATAAGCACTGTTCCTTTGAGAGACGAATCAAATAGGATAAAAGGCGCGCTGATGGTTTTTCAGAATATTTCGGAAGTTAAAAGACTGGAAAAAGAATTGAACAAAACAAAGGACGAAGAATTCTGGAGGGAACTTGCCGCAAAAATGGCTCACGGAGTAAGAAATCCGCTTGTTTCCATAAGTACGTTTGCCCAACTTTTACCCGAGAAAAAACACGACAAAGATTTTGTCAAAGATTATCATGAAACCGTTTTAGACAGTGTTGCTAAACTGAATAATATTGTCCAGCGGCTGGAAAAACTCTCCGATTCCACGAAACTTACTTTTTCTAAGGGAAATATAAATTCCATTTTGGAAGAGACCGTGGAGGAATTTCAAGAAGAATTCAGACAGCAAAATATACAGCTTAACAAAAATATTGCGGGCGCTGTGCCCATATGTTTGCTTGACGGTGATAAATTAAAGGAAGCCTTTTCAGATATTATAAAAAATAGTTTGTCTGCAATGCCTAAAGGCGGCAAATTGAATATTGAAACATTATATAACGCTGAACAGAAGCAAATCCGCATAACATTTAAAGACAACGGCAGGGGCATAGATTGTGATGATATGTCCATGGTTTATTCTCCTTTTTACACAACAAAAACCACAGGTTTGGGTTTGGGGCTTCCCATTGTAAAACAGATTGTCGAAAAACACGGCGGCACTACTAGTATATCTTCTCTTCCCCAAAAAGGAACGACTTTTGACATGTTCATTCCCGTTAGCTTGGAAAGGGCAGAAATTTCGCAACCCATTTATCAATCAGAAGAAACGCCCATCTATTCTCCCCCAAGCCTTTCCAAAACCGAAACATATTCCGACGGTTGGACAGAAAAGCGCAAAGATATAGGGGAAGGGAGGGATGTTTCTGCAGAAAAACAAAAAATTGATAAATCCGCCGAACAGAAAGTTGTGGACATATCTGGCAAAAAACGGATTTCTTTGGAAGATGAAGTATCTGCGATAGAGAAAAAAATGATAATGGACGCTTTGGAAAAGACGGGGGGCGTAAAAGTGAAAGCGGCAAAATTATTGAATATAAGCAGAAGAATGCTTGCATATAAAATGGAAAAGTTGGGCATAAATCCTAACAGACAATAAAGAAAGGGGAGGAGGAATGAAGAAAAAAAATAAAATCATCATTGTGGACGACGAAAAAAGCGTCAGGGAATCTATGGAAATGATTCTAAAGGACAAGTATGAATTATTAATCTTTACCAGGGGTGACGAAATACTAAAAGAATTCCAAGAAGATATGGCTGATGTGGCTTTGGTGGATATAAAAATGCCGGGGATGAGCGGAATAGAACTTTTGAAACAGTTTAAAACAATGGACGAAGACCTCGAAATAATAATGATTACCGGCTATGGGACATTAAATAGCGCTACCGAGGCGATGAGAAACGGAGCTTCAGCATATGTAAATAAACCGTTTAGTAAGGATAAACTTATTGAAATTATAGAAGAAAAAATCAAAAAAAGAGAAAAAAGCAGAAAAAAGAAAAAAAGATTGGTAGAGTTAGAAAACGTAAAAAAATCACTTGATGAAAGAACAAAGGGATTTTATTCCTCCACAGTCAATTCTCTTTTGGCGGCAATACATGCCAAAGACGGTTATACTTCTATACATTCCGAACAGGTTGCCCGTTATGCTTTATTGATACTTGATGCATGCGCTTCTTTTATAAAATTACTTCCCGAAGAAAAGGATATTTTCCGTTATTTAGTTTCCCTTCACGATATCGGGAAAATAGGGATTCCGGAAACTGTATTGGGCAAGGATAGAAAACTGAATTCTCAAGAGTGGGAAATTATCAAGAAGCATCCGGAAATAGGCGTTTCTATAGTGAACCCGATCCTAAATCCGATGAGCGCATTGAAAGACTATATATGCATAATACAAGATCATCATGAAAGATATGACGGGACGGGATATCCGAATGGCAAAAAAGGCGATGAGATTCCTTTGCTTGCCTGCATTATATCCATTGCTGATGTCTATCATGCCATGCGTTCGAACAGGCCCTATCGAAAAGCTCTTAGCAAAAAGGAAACTTTAAAAAATCTTAGGGCAGGCAGGGGAACTCATTTTAATCCGAAAATTCTTGACATTGCTTTGAAAATTTTAGAAGATTATGGCGATTAGTTATGTTGTTGTTTATACGCATATTTATCATAACATATGTTAATAAAGAGGAGGAGGAAAATGAAGAGGTTATTAGTGGTTGCTTTTTTAATGTTATCTGTTTCTGGCGCTTATTCAGCAAGTATGCAAGCGCCTTCGATTGGTGCCAGAGCTACCGGAATGGGCGGGGCGTTTGTAGGTGTTGCAAATGACCCTTCCAGTCTTTTTTGGAACCCTGCGGGATTGGCTTTGTGCGAAGGGACTATGCTTATGAAAGGTTCTGTTTTTATTGCCCCATATTCGTATTATGAAGCTGAGGGCGCAACAGACGATGATAAAAGTACCGCTCCTGTTCAAATGATACCCAATATATTTTTTACGCATAATTTCAATGATACTGTAAGTATGGGATTGGGGTACTATATACCTTTTGGTTTAGGGCAAAGATGGGAAGACGATGCTACTTTAAGATTTAACTCCACTCGTTCTGAAATATCCTTAAGTAATCTTCAGGCAGGAGCATCTTTTAGATTGGCGGATGCATTTATAGTCGGAGCGGGTTTGGCAAACGGATTTTCCAAAATGAACACCAAATCTTATTCTGTTGTCATTCCGGACGGAGGTGTAATTCCTGCTGAAGCATATGTAAAAACTTGGGGAGAAGGAAGCGGAATGTCAGGTAATGTCGGTTTTTTATGGTTGCCTTCGAATAATTGGACATTAGGCGGCGTATGGAGAAGCGAAACAAATATCAAATTCAAAGGGGATGTTGATATCGGTTCCGATACTTTTCCTACGTTCGACCGTGAAATTTCTATGGACTTTACATTCCCCCAAACTGTATGTTTAGGGATCAGTTATTCAGGTTTTGACAGATGGCTTTTGAGCGGACAGATTGACTGGGTAAATTGGTCAAGAATTGATACCATTACTCAAGAATTAGACAACCCGGTCACTTTTTTTGATCCTACTACGGCCACAGTTATTGTTACTGACGAGGTGGAAATTGCCCGTGATTGGAAAGACAGGTATATATTAAGAATCGGAGCAGAATACGAAGTGACCCCTGAAGTCAGTTTAAGAGCAGGTTATATGTGGGACCCTACACCTATTCCTCCGGAGACGTTAGACCCCCTGATGTTTGATGTCTCGACTAATAGATTTTTCGTGGGCGCGAGTTTCCCAATATGGGTATTAAATGTTGATGTTGCATATGCATATTCTCAAGGCATAAAGGCAGAAGCAGACGATAGCGAAAATGTTCCCCCCACAGATGGCGATTATTGGGGACATTCTCATATGTTTGAAATTTCTACGACTTATATCTTCTAAAAAATACACAAATTATTTTTTAGACTCGCGCAATTATTGTCCAAATAACCGAGGTTAAAATCCATAAAGGGAGAATAAGCCCTATCCCGCCTAAAATTATCCCGGCGATGGCAAGTCCTTTTCCTTTAAGTTTATTGCTTCTGTTAATTTTCCGTATGCTGACAATTCCCAAAATAATAGCAAGAAGAGACCCTATCCCATAAATCCAAGTAAAAGAAGATATAAAAGCCCAGATTGCTAACTTGCTCCATGGTAAATTCTTATTCTCATTTTTCATTGGTTTACCTCATTTATGTTATTTTCTGCATAAAATTTTGTAGTCTGTTTAGTCCTTCGGCGATATTTTCCATAGAGGTCGCGTAAGAGAGCCGTATGAAGTTATCGTCCCCGAACACACATCCCGGAACTACGGCAATATTCGCTTTAGTCAAAAGAAGTTCGGTTAATTCCAAAGAATTATCGATTTTCTTACTCTGGAAAACTTTTCCGATAATTTGGGATATGTTTACAAAACAATAAAATGCTCCTTGAGGTTTGGTTACGGATAGTCCTTTCATGGAATTTATTTTTTCTACCATATAGTCCCGCCTTTTTTTGAATTCGGCGACCATTCGGTGTAAATCTTCCTGGGGCCCGTTAAGAGCTTCCAAACCCGCGAACTGGGAAATGGATGTGGGATTCGAAGTGGAGTGGTCTTGCAGGTTTGACATTACCCTGATAATCTCCTTTGGACCGACGGCATAACCCAATCGCCATCCCGTCATTGAATAAGCTTTCGATAAGCCGTTTATGACTATCGTCGATTTTTTTATGGCGTTTTCCAAAGAAGCGATGCTAATGTGTTTTAAGCCGTCATAAATGATTTTTTCGTATATTTCATCGGATATGCAAAAAATATTTTTTTCTGTCAAGATTTTGCTTAAATTTAGAAGTTCTTTTTTTGTATATGTAAAAGGCGTCGGCTCTGGCCGAGAAGGGGCAATTAGAGCAATAGCCGGAGTTGGTTTGGACATTTTAGGAATAAAAGACATTACA
>JAQURI010000122.1 GCA_028715665.1 Candidatus Ratteibacteria bacterium | reverse complement strand
AGATAAGGTATAAGGGCTTCCGGTGCGGACATTCGAGGGTTGTCCAATTCGGCGCTCCAGAATTCTGTTATCTCCAGCAGTTTTACCCTTCTTACGGGTATGCGGACTATCTTGTCTATGGGTTCGGGAAAAGACCAGTGAAACCCCGGTTGTAAAACGCGTCCTTCTCCGATTCCTGATATTCTGCCCCATCGCAGTATTACGGCTACCTCGTCCTGTTTTACTGTGAACAGTCCCGAGAAAGCAATGTAATATAAGACAAGACCTCCAACTATTATTTTCAGAGCGTTGAAACTTAAACGCAAAGCTTTGGCAAGATATTCAAAAGCAGGCTGGTTTTGTTCTTTGTTTTCCATTTGTTTTATTTCACCTCTTCGAAATATTTGCCCAAAAATAAGTCATAGGGCGGTGTCCGGTAATCCAATATCACCGTCGCATTTTCTGCAAGGGTAGTTTCCAATGATTCTAATTTCCTTAAAAAAATTGCAAGTTCTTCGTTTTCGGAAAAGACCTTGTAATACTGGGCTGCTTCGGCGTCTCCTTCCCCTTTAATTTTTTTGGCTTCGGCTTTGGCTTCGGAAAGTATTCTTTCTTTCTCCGCATCTGCTTTTGCTTTTATATCGCTTGCCATTCCTTCTCCTTCAGCCAGATATGTTTCCGCGATTCTTTCTCTTTCGCTTTTCATTCTCGCAAAAACGTCCCGTGTTACTTCTTGAGGGAATTGCATTCTTTTGAATACTACTTCAAGCACCTCTATGCCGTATATTTCTTCGGCTTCCTTGGAACATAATTGCTTAATTTTTTCTTGGATTTCGTCCAATTTGAGCATGGTTTCATCCGTGTTTATCAGATTGGAAAGGTCATAAGTTCCGATTATGCCATGTTCGTAATTTCTTACTATAGATACTAATTTCCTTTCCGCCTCGTCTTGGTATCCTACGGCTCTAAAAAATTTCAAAGGGTCTTTTATTTTCCAGAAAGTGGAAGTTATAAGGATTATGTTCTTGCCGTCATGCGTATATGTTTCTTCCATTTTACTTTCTAAGACCTGTATTTTTGCGTCAAAGATATCCTTCTTTTGTATTGGAGTAGGCGCTTTCCAATATAGGCCGGCTTCTGTTATAACTTTTGTCGGTTTGCCGAAAGTAGTTACAATCGCCATTTCTCCTACTCGGACTTGGAAAGCTATCAGATACAATAGAAGAAGGGCAAATATTACTACCCCCAAAGAAAAGGTGTAAGGGTTCCAATTTTTAAATTTTTCCATTTTCTAACCTCCTTATCTTTCTCTATTCGCTGCCTAAGGCGAAGTCGGGTTCCCTTTTTCCGCTTCCAATCCTAAAGGGAAAATATCCGGTAGAGAACTTTTTTGCATATCTATAATAATTACGTCCCTATTGCTTTCTGGAGAAATAACAATAAATTTTTTGGGAGAGATTAAACTGTCATCAAGGGTTTTAAGATAATACCGATATTTGAAAATAAGCGGGTTTTCGCTATAAGCTTTTAGTTTCTTCTTAAACTCTTCTCCTCTTGCCTGTGATTCCAGAGTCCTTATCTGTTTGTAGGATTCCGCCTCGATTTGGATAGCGGATGCAGTATAGTCTACAAGAGTAAGTTCTCTGTTCTGATACGCTTCTGCTGTGAGTATTGTGGCTTCCTTTTTTTCCATTGCGCCGACAACTTTTTCGAAACTGGAAGCTACATCCAAAGGCGGATGAATATTTTCGAAACTGACCGATATTATTTCTACGCCGAGTTCTTTTTCATTTGTTTCGTCTTGGACTCTTTGCTTGAGAATGTTTGTCAAAGGTAATCTATTAACGTTCAGAATATCAAAAAAATCGACATTCATTACTATTTCAGTAAATTTGTTATATATAATTCCTTCAAGGACGCTTTCCGGAGCTGAATGTTTGTATGCATAGTCAAATAAATTTTCAGAATCTATTTTGTAATAAACCCATATTGCCCCAGACAGAAAGCTTATTGGGACAGTTTCGCTTGCGGCGGAAGAAACAGGTTTTTCGGCTGTCGAAGAAGCACTAATCGCATTTTCTTGGCTGGCAATTATCCAGGGGAATTCTTCTTCATAGTGTCTTTCCGTCCATAAAACTCTTTCTCCTTCTACGCCGCTTACTCCTACCCGGACTCTTTTAATTCTGTCAACGTCGTAAATTTTTGCTTTTCCTATCGGGAACGGAAATTTAAAATGCAGTCCCGGCCCGAATAATTTTGTTTCGCTTACTTCGCTTACAGGCTTGCCTAAAAATTCTATAAAAGCCCTTTCATAGGGTTGGACTATGACAATCGAAGTGAGTATATATAGCAAGAAAGCCCAGAGCATAAATAATGGGACTATTCGATTTCTGATGAATTGATAAAACCAAGTTTGAGTAATATGAAAACCGAATTGGACGTCGATTATTTCGGAAAAAGAAGGAATAACTTCTTCCGGGGTAGAAAGGAAATAATAAATCCTGGAATCAAAAAGGGTGCGGGTTTGGGTTCCCGTTACCCGATAAAACGAGACCAAAATATTAAGAAGATATTCAATCCCGGCGAATATAAGTAAAAATGAAAGCGCGTAGAATACAAACCATTCTATTCTTGTCAGCCCAAAATATCTGAGAGCAATGGAAAGGGTTATAAGGAAAGTAAAAAGCGCGTTCACGCCCAAATAAGTCCCTATGGCGCTTAAGTCGGCCAACTGTTTTTCTCTGGACATGCCCAGAACGTAACGTGAAAAGACAAAGACAGCGAATGTCAACCCTATGAGCGGGAAACAGATTGCCAGATTTGCTTCATATGTAAGCGGTCTCCCGCGGAAGAAATATATTGCCCTAAAAGCCACATAAATCAAAGCAATTGAGATTAGAAATCCCAATATGGGCATTGCCCATTTCTGTGTTTGGCGCAGACGAACGCGTGAGATTAGAATAACGCTTTCGTCATCTCGAAATATTCTCCCTTCCCTTTGGGTGAGCTCTTCTACTTCTTCCTTCTCAAGCGATTCCCTGTATCTTTGATGGAAAATAAGTAACAGGATGGCAAAAATCGGTATTCCTATTAGGATATGAAAGTTTTCCAACAAAATAAGCGGAGAGTTTATGCGCGTATATAAAAAGTAGAATATAAGCGCCAGAACTATTTGGAATAAGCAAGCAGCTAAAGCTGTTTGAAATCCCCTTCTAAATTGGTTTTTATCTTCCATAAATTAACCGATTTTTGATTTACGCCATTAAAAGACTTTTATCTTCTGCCTGATACCTCTCGGTTTTCCAATATTCCCCAAGTCAAAAAAAGTGTTCCCATACAATATAAGAAAACATATTTTAACACATTATAAAAGTAAGCAATCGGAACGACTTCTTGTTTTGTCCAAAACTCCTCTATCCAAAACATCTGGAAATTAGGAATAATTGAGTATGCTAACCTTATGGCTGGGTTATGGAGGAGGTCACCAAAAAACCAGTTTGATATAAGTCCCAAAGTAAAAGTTAAGAAAGAAAATATCAACGTAAAAAAGACATTGCCTTTTAGAGCGAAAAGCGAGGCAATCGGACAGATAAGTATACTGGCTAGCCACAGAAGAGAGGCCGGATAAAATAAGTTTATCTGCAGAGAGCCCTTGCTCATAAACCATAGCACAGACAAAGAAATTACAACAAAAACGCTAAACAGAATGATAAAACTGGAGGCAAAATTTTTATCCGCATAATAATTTGCCGCAGCGGCTACGAGTACTGCCAATATTAACGGCAAGAATTCAAACCAAAGCGTGGAATATTTCATGTCACTCCATACTGCTTCCGGAACACCCACTCTTAATGTCATTATAAGCGCACAAGTAAGAGGAATAATAACCAGCAACAGCGCCAATGCCACCGCACAAAATTTCGAAATGATAAAGGTGAAGCGGGATAAAGGTTTGCTAAGAAGCAAGGTGGCTGTTTTTTCCTCTATTTCTCCCCCCACTATGGAAGAAATCGCAAGAACGCTTACTAATAAGCCGACAAGAAGTATTACGGCCATACTCATATCCAACAATAACTTGTCTCCCTCAAAGAAGGTAAACATTACAAAAGCGGGAGTAGATATTATGAAAAGATACGCTCCGACAATCGCAAGATAAAAAAATGACTGTCTAATAATATTTTTAAAAGAAACGTGAATTAAAGACGGCAAAGCCCTCATAAGACAAAATTATAACATAATTTAAAAACGAAAAAATTTTTATTTAATCTATGATTTACAGGAAACTATACAGTTACATATGTTTAGACAAAATTGTTGTTTAGTTCTTTGATATCGGCAAAATAAAAGCATTCCGAGAAATTATAATTTCATCCGCTTTATTCTTTTGCCCCGCAATTCATTCAGCCAGACAAGATAACATTTTACTTCTTTATCGGGATATATTTTCGAAACGGCAATCCTGTAATCCCGCATCTGTTTAATATATTGTTTTTTTATGGCCGAATTGTCATATTCGCTACTTAGGCCGGTTTTATAATCTATTATTTCCATCAAATTGCCTCTTATTATCAACCGGTCTATTCTTTTTAGAAGTCTTGCCTTGTCTTTTTCAAAATATATGGGGACTTCTGTTTTAAGATTTGTTTTTTT
>JAQURI010000121.1 GCA_028715665.1 Candidatus Ratteibacteria bacterium | reverse complement strand
GTACCTGTATCAATAGGGTCGCCGTTAGCAACTCCAGGGGCAATCCAGCCATCGTCGTTATCCCAGATACGCACATCTGTGCCGTCATAACGGTTAAGATAAACGCTATTTACTTCTTCATGAGTATAGGTAACGTAAACATTATCATTATTTAAATCAACAGTAAGTTGAGGAGCAACACAGTCACCTGTACCGGGGTCAATGGGAATGCCAAACTCAAGATCAGTCGTCCAGCCCGTCTCTTCTTCTCCCAAATCTCCCCATATTTGTACGCCGTTTTTTCCGGTATAACGGTTTAAATAGATATGATAGGTATCGTCACCATCGTCCTGCATGTAGGTAATATACACTCTGCCGCAGGAATCAATGGCTATTTGAGGCGAAAAGGTAGTATCTGTTCCCGCATCAATTGGGACTCCATCAGTAAAGGTCGTCGTCCATCCGCCATTACCCCAGATTTCCACTTTATCACCGTCATACCGACTTAAATAGACGCGAATAAACAAATCATCGCGCTGGCAAAAAACAGCATATACCATACCGTTAGGAGCAACAGCTATCTGCGGCAAATATGCATCAAAACCTGTATCTGCATCTATGGGAACACCGTCGCTAAGAGTAGTCGTCCAGCCATCAACACCCCAGATTTCTACTCCTTCGGCAAAACAAAAGTTGTTGATACCTACAAGAAAAATCATCATCAAACTAACAGCAAACATTCCTATTAGTATTTTCGCTTTTTTCATAAAATCCTCCTTTTTCAAAGATATTACTACATCTTTAATAATTTTGAAAATGTTGTCTTTATAGAAGCTGTCTTAAGATTAATATTGTCGCTTTTTAAAACTGCGGAAATAACGGCAACAGAATCGGCGCCTGCGTTTAACACAGACCTTATGTTGCTCTCATTTATTCCGCCGATAGCAACTATCGGAATAGATATTTTCCTTTTTGCTTCTTTTATAACTTTAACTCCCAAAGGAGATGGGACATCTTTTTTCGTGTCGGTAGGAAACACGGGACCCAATGAGATATAATCAGCGCCGTCTTTTTCGGCTTTTTCCGCTTCCCGAATATTGTCGCACGATACGCCTATAATTTTATCTTCGCCGAGAATTTTTCTTGCTTCCTTGACGGGCATATCGTCTTTGCCCAAATGGACGCCGTCGGCACCGGAACACAAGGCAACATCAACATTATCGTTCACAATAAATATGGCCTTGTTTTCAGGAATAATTTTTCTTATTTTTTTTGCTTCAACGAGGAGTTTTTTATAAGACAAATCTTTATCACGCAGCTGGATAGTATCGGCGCCGCCCTTTAGCGCTTCTTTTACAATTTGCTCATTTGATTTGCCCGCAATTTTTTTATCTGTAATGATATAAAGTCCCAATCTGGACGCAAGGTTTTTTCTGTAAAGCGAAAGTTGGATATATTTTTGCAAATCATATAAATCGAACCTGATTTTTTTTATTTTTGGGGTAGCTTTGGGATTGAGCAATCTCGAATACTCTTCTAAAACTCTCACGCTTTCTTCAACCCTTGAAAAATTGGAAGAGATTATTTCCTGTAAATTACTTCTCTTTTTTTCTTTTCTTTTACTTCCGACGTCTTTTTGGCTTTCTCTGGAAGAAAGAAGACATGTAAAAGGTGTCCGCAATAACAAAGGAATGCGCGAGATTTCGTGCCTTATACTTCTTAATTTATCCGCGATTTCTTTTTTCTCGAAAACAAAACGAAAACTTTCCTCTATGACTCTTAACCCTTCTCTTGCCCTGTTTATATTGGCATCTATTATGCGATAAATTCTATTATCAACCATATTTTAATCGGTTAACAATGGTTAAAAACGGTTAATATATGGTTGCTTTAAATATTTTCTAACCCTGCCCGCCAATATTTGTGGCGGGTCTTGTTAACCTATATTAACCTATGTTAACCTTTATTAACTTGTTTTCTTCATCTTCTCAATTATTTTCGAAGTGGAATGTCCTTTTACTTGCGGCACAATTACTACTCTGCCGCCGTTTGATTCCAAGATATCCCTGCCGATAACGGTTTCTATCGTCCAATCTCCGCCTTTTACCAAAACATCGGGTTTTAATTCGGATATTATTTTATGTGGGTTTTCTTCGTCGAAAACGGTGACGAAATCTACCATGCGAAAACTTGCAAGTATTTCCGCGCGTTCTTCGGCAGAAAATAAGGGGCGATTTTTACCTTTAAGCTTTTTTACGGATTCATCCGAATTTATGGCAACTACCAATAAATCCCCTTCGCTTTTTGCTTTTTTCAGAAGAGTTATATGTCCCCTGTGAATTATGTCAAAACATCCGTTGGTAAACACGATTTTCTTGTTTTTCTTTTTTTCCTCGAGGAGTCTTGCCCTTAATAGATTTACGTTTTTTATTATTTTCGCATCATTCAAAGTTCTCTCCTATCGCCGTTGCCATAGCGTATTTTTGGTCGTGGGAAATGCTTAACGCGATATTTTTTATACCTTTATTTTTAGCTATCTGTTTGGTCTTTCCTTTAAGAGATATCGAAGGTTCGCCGTTTTTATTTTTAACTATTTCCACGTCTTTCCACCTGACGCCCAGTCCCCACCCCGTCTTTAAAACTTTGAACACGGATTCTTTTGCGGCAAACCTGCCGGCATAATTTATCCACGGAGATTCTTTACTCTGGCAATATTTTTTTTCGTTATCGGTAAATATAAGATTCAGAAAACGTTCGCCTCTTGTTTCTATTATCTTTTTTATTCTTTCCACGCTTATAATATCCGTTCCGATGCCTATAATCATGCGATAATTATATCATTTTAGCCAAACTTGTATGCCGCTTTACGTTAACTTATAATGCCTTATAAAATATGCAGCCCACAAAAGTTATAGTATCTTTAAAAGCGATAAAAAATAATATCGAAGCAATCAGAAGAAAAATCGGCAAAGACGTGAAAATTCTCGCATGCGTCAAAACCGATGCCTACGGACACGGCATAGAAAAAGTTTCAAAAGTCATACATAAAGAAACGGAGTATCTTGCGGTTGCATCTGTCGGCGAAGGAGCCCTGCTAAGGAATATCGGCATAAAACTGCCCATACTTGTATTAAATTGCATTTTAAAAGAAGAAGTGAAAAATATAGTCAAATATGACCTCACGCAGACTTTGTGTTCTTTTGAAACAGCGTATGCCTTAAATAAAGCAAGTTCGAACAGGCACAAAATAGCAAAAGTCCACATCGACATAGATACCGGCATGGGAAGAATCGGAATAAGACCGTCGGATGTAATAGATTTTATTAAAAAAGTTAAAAAGTTAAATAACCTCAACATAGAAGGCATATATACGCATTTTCCGTCCGCTGACGACGATGAACACTATACTCATTATCAACTCAAAACTTTTGAAGGACTTATTAAAAAGTTAGAAGCAATCGGTATAAATATTCCGCTTAAACATACGGCAAATAGCGCCGCTATTATGAACTTTCCGAAAACTCATTTTAATATGATCCGTCCGGGGCTTATGATTTACGGATATTATCCGTCGCCTTCGGTAAAAAAGACCGTAAAACTTGAACCAGCGATGTCTTTCACAACCAAAATAATCAGTTTAAGAGAATTGCCAAAGGGCACAACCATAAGTTACGGAAGAACACATACAACCCCCCGTCCGTCCATGATAGCAACATTACCTACCGGATACGGCGATGGCTACAGCAGAGCTCTGTCTAATAAAGGGCAAGCCCTTATTCGCGGGAAAAGAGCCCCTATCGTAGGCAGAATATGCATGGACCAGACAATGGTAGACGTAACGGGAGTGCCTAAAGCAAAAATAGGCGACGAAGTTGTTCTAATCGGAAAACGGAACAAAGAAATAATTACCGTCGAAGAAGTTGCTTCTTTGGCAGGAACCATTCCGTATGAAATAACTTGTATGATAGGAAAAAATACGGAAAGGATTTATAAAAAATAAATAAAGCAGATATACATAGATATACAATAGAAATAAAGTAGATATATATTGTAAAAAAATAAAAAACCTAAGAATAGCGACAATTTATTTCAACTTATTTCTATATATTTCCATATGTATTTCTTCTTAATTTTCCAAAAAGGAGATTACTTTGAATTTAGAAAATATTTTAGATAACAAATATACAAAAGGATATGCGGACTTGCATCTGCATACCGTATATTCCGACGGTGAATATACGC
Source organism: Candidatus Ratteibacteria bacterium (assembly GCA_028715665.1). Classification (GTDB taxonomy): domain Bacteria; phylum CAIJMQ01; class CAIJMQ01; order CAIJMQ01; family CAIJMQ01; genus CAZNJA01. The sequence goes on along the minus strand of JAQURI010000121.1, from coordinate 465 downwards.
CGGATAGCATAGTGAAAAAAGCCGTGTCGGAAAATTTCCGCGCGATTGCCATAACGGACCACGATTCGGTCGAAGGTATTTCCCACGTATTAGAAAGCGCAAAAGAAAAAATCGAAATTATCCCCGGCGTAGAACTGTCCGCAGAAGCCGGTAGTTCGGAGGAACTCCACATTGTCGGATTATTCATAGATTATAGAGAGCCAAACTTTCTTGAAACGCTCAAAAGATTATCTTTGGGACGAAAAGACAGAATGAACGAAATGTTGAAAAAATTAAGCGAAATGGGCATGCCTGTAAGTATGAAAGAAATAGAAAAATTCAAAACCAAGGACGTAATCGGGCGGCTCCATCTTGCCCAGGCAATGGTAGAAAAAGGTTACGTAAAAACCACAAACGAGGCGTTCGACAAATTTATAGGCGACGACAAACCGGCTTATGCAGACAGAAACCGTCTTTCTTCCAAAA
>JAQURI010000120.1 GCA_028715665.1 Candidatus Ratteibacteria bacterium | reverse complement strand
CGGTTTAGAACTAACTTTTTTACCAAAAATATAATGTTGAATTTTTTGATTATTGTTTTTATTTCTTTTGCAATAGCATCTCTGTATTATGTTCCGGCATTTATTGAGATTGTCCAGTATGGAGGACTAACTCCTGATGATATTCCAGATAGAGAGACTTTTCCCAATATACTTTTGCTTTATGGACCGCTTCTTTTGCTGAGTTCGGGTATATTTTGGGGAAAGAGAAATATGAAAAACTGGATGTTGCCCTATTTTTTACTAATTGCTGTAATAATTTTTATAAGAATTGGGATAGGTCTGTTAGTATCAATTGACTTATTTACTATTTTTAGATTCCAGCGATTTGGGATATATATCTCTATACTTCCAGCGTTATTGGCAACTGCCGGACTGGAAAACATGCTTAAAATGGAAAAAATAAAACATATAATTATTAAACTTGCTATTTTAATTCTTGTAATCGGCTATTCAACATCCGTCTTTTATTTCGCCAAATATTACAAGTTGCCCAAAAAAATCTATAAATTTGTTTGTAATCCAAAACTAAATAATCTTTTTCCTAAAAGTGATATTGAACATTTAAGATTTTATGTAAAAAATCCCAAAGATACTTTAATAGTGCCTCCGGAAATTGCACGGTGGGTAGCTTCAGAAACAGGCATGAATATATCATATATTGAAAGACATCGCGTTCGTTTTAAAGACTTTTTTAAAAAGACCATATCGCAGGAACGACGCTACGAGATGGTAAAAGATTTTTATCAATATTTACAGAACGGCATACTAAGAAAAGATATTTTATCTTCTTTCCAAACTAATATGTTTTTATCTACCCAAAATGATTTGGACAAAGTGCATAAGAATTTAGAAAAAAAGACGTATATAAAATATGATGAGAAAGAATATATTCTTTACATCCTTTCCTCATAAGGGCTAAAATTACGGTTTTAATAATATTTTGAGCATTTGAAATGAATAAAAACTTTTCTGAGAAAGATATAAGCAAAATTGCCAAAGGCGGCGGTATTACCTTGATAGGTAGCTTAATAGGAAAAGTTATCTTTTTTTTAAGTCAGATAATTATCGCTAGGTTTTTAGGCATAGAGCAATTTGGGTTGTATGCTTTAGGCTTCACAGTGGTAAAAATCTGCGAAATCATATCCAAATTCGGACTGCATACGGGAGGAATGAGATTCGTATCTATTTACAAAGACGAGAATCCCAACAAACTAAAAGGGGTTTTAATCTCCGCTATTCTGCTTTCTTTGCTCAACGGCCTTATTATAGGAGGCGTTTTATTCCTGTTTTCAAAAAGCATATCAAATTCGATATTCCATAAACCGGAATTGGCGCCGGTTTTACAATTATTCTCTTTAAGTATTGTATTTGTTACGGCATTGAATGTGTCCTCTTCGCTATTGCGCGGATTCCACACCACCAAATATACGGTATATACGACAGACATCATTCAGCCCGTAAGCAATCTTATTCTGATAATATTTTTTTCTCTTATAGGATTTAAGTTAAACGGCGTCATATCGGCATTTACGTTGTCCCATTTTTTTGCCTTTATTATGGCTGTTTTTTATCTTGCCAATCTCTTCCCGGAATTTAAAAATAAATTACTTTCACCTATCTACAATGTAAAAGAACTCTTAGTTTATTCATTCCCCTTGCTTTTCGTGGGTATTTTGCATTATTTCCTTATATGGACAAACGTGCTCCTGCTTGGAGCACTAAGCACTACTTCAAATGTAGGATTATATCAGGCGGCTTCCCAATTCCCTTTTATAATGGCGCTTTTTCTTGCCGCTATGACCTCGATTTACGGTCCTGTTGCCGCTAATTTGTATCATAAAAAGGAAATGGACAGGTTTTCAAACATATTCAAAACGACAACGAGATGGGTCTCTTATCTGACTCTTCCGATATTCCTTTTTCTTGTTTTTTCCGCCAAAGAATTAATGACATTGTTCGGAAAAGAATATATTCAGACAGGCCATGTTATTTTAGTCATCCTTTCCTTCGGACAACTAATCGATTGTATATCGGGAAGCAATAGCGTCACTCTAACAGTAACCAACAGGCAAAAATTAGAGTTATTGAATTCACTTATCACCGTAACAATAGGAGTTTTGCTTTCTTATTTCTTAATCGGGAAATACGGAGCTTTAGGAGCAGCCATATCAAGTTCCATAACATTATTATTGGTAAATCTCATACGTTTAGGTGAAATTCAGGCGTTATACAAAACCAATCCTTTTAGTTTTCCAATCCTTAAATATTTACTCCCTTTCGGTATCGCTGCCGTAATTCTTTTGCTCTTCAACAGTATGAATTTGAATATGAATTATATTTTTTTATTGGTTATTAAAATATGTCTCATTTTTATCGTATTTATAGCATACTTAATAAAGGGAAATATCTTAACCGCAGAGGACTTGTTAATTTACAACAAAACCAAGAAACTTATCCTGAAAACGTGGAAGAGAAATGTTGAACGATAAACCGTTGTTAAACGAAGTTACAGCATTTTTTTTGTTCCTTATTTTTATTCTTATTCCCATATATATTCTCCCATCGGGTAACTTCCAATTAGTGGATATATCCATAATTCTCCTTGCAATCTCTCTGATTTTCGCATTGAAAAAGACAGAGATAAATTTCATGGAACCCGCGGTCAAAACATTTGCTCTTTATGTTGCTTGGGCTGTTTCTTTAAATCTCGTTTATTTTTTACTCAACGGCCATATTTTTTTATTAAAAGTCTCTGTCCAAATTATCTATACGTTTACTCTGTTTTTTATTTTTGTAATAGTATTTTACAGGGTTCTTTTATATAAATACGGTATACAAATTATATCCTTATGCCTGTTAGCCGCATTATTCTCGCCTTTCCTGACGCGGGGAACATATGACTTCCCGGGACAGCAATTATCCTTACTGCAGCGGAACGCATTGTCGTTCAACAATCCAAACCAGTTGGCATATTTTGCAATATTGCTTTATGCGATGTCGATTATCTTAAGGAAGTATATATTAGAATCTAATTATGTAAAATCGCAAAATACATTAACAGGATTGATTAATTTTTTTATATTTCTGTTTTCCCATTTTTTCGTTTTATATTCGGCGTCGCGTTCCGGAATAATAGGAATTTTATTATTAGATATCGTTGCTATATGGCAATATAAAAAAATATTGATACCTTTTTCTTTATGCATTTTAGCGTCGGTAATAATAATCCAAACGGGAATATATTATGAGGCTGATTTTTCAAACATCAGAATGGTGCAAAAATTTACCGATTACGGCATCGAGGAATCTCTTTCGAAACGGATAGACGAAAGGTTTTTTCAAAATCTGCCGACCGAGACATCCGTGATAATCGGCACGGGAAAAACGATTCCGGACGGTTCCCATAAAGAAGTGCACAATGGATTTATTGACATTTTCCTTTCTTATGGAGCAGTAGGACTTTTATTGTTCCTATTGTTTCTTGTTTCTCTGATAATAAAAACGGATTTTAAAAACGGTTGGCGCAAAAATATTTATTATATGTTTGTTCTACTTCCAATTTTTGCTTATAATTTCGTGCACAACGGATTCAGATTCCGGTTTTTTTGGGTATTTCTCGCCTTCTGGTATGTTATCATGGGGAAAACGGTAGAAAACAAAAAAGCTTCAGGAGTGCCCGGTAAAAATATCGAAAGCCTATAATGTTGATAGAACTCACAGGATGCACCGGTTCCGGAAAATCTACGCTTCTAAAAAAAATTAGGGCAAGATTTGCTGAACTCGGAATAGAAACAACATCTCTCGCAGAACTCATATTCGGGACTTACGCATCGGATATAATCTATAAGCCAATACTCTCAAATATAATATTAGACATAATTGTATTTCCGAAGTTTGTGATTTCCTTTCGGAAAAATTTCAAGTTATTGGCGTTCTCGTTAAAAGTTCTGTTTAAAAAGCCCGATTCAATAATCGGCGCTTTAAATCGCTGCCGGGTAGTGATAAGAAAAATAGGGATTGACGAATGGATTAAAGATAAAAAAAATTCCCACAAAATAATCTTTGTTGACGAAGGCACTATTCACATTGCGCATAACATCTTTGTATACTCCGGCGTACCTATAAGTCGGGACGACATAGAAAAATTTTCTTCTTTAATCCCGATACCGGATGTTATAATTCACGTGACTGCTTCAAAAGATGTCATTTTAAAACGAAACTTAACAAGAAAATCTTTTCGCATTAGATTCGAGCCTCAAAAGAAAACGATGTATTATATAGAACGGGCACTGAAAAGTTTTGAATATTTGCATTCCATAGATAAAATAGGAACAAAAACTTTAACGATTGATTTCTCTTCGGAAGACAATAAAGAAATATATAAAGCCGCAGACAAAGCGGTAAATTTTATACTTAGAAAACCAAATAATTAAATGTTGGGATTAATTCAAAGTTTATTCGAAGAATTGAACAATAATAATATCAGATATTGCCAGTGGAAAAGCAATATATTCCTTGAAAATTTTTTAGGCGGAAAAGGAGACCTGGACATTCTCGTCGATAAGAAACACCAGGAGCAATTCGAATCAATAATCAGCGCATTACACTTCAAAAAAGCCGCTGCATTAAATAAAGTCATTCCGCCGTCGGTTTTACACTTCTACGGATTCGATGAAAAAAGCGGTATTATTGTCCA
>JAQURI010000119.1 GCA_028715665.1 Candidatus Ratteibacteria bacterium | reverse complement strand
CTCCCGAGCTTAGGCGAGGGGGCGGTTAGCTCAGTTGGTTAGAGCGCCACGTTGACATCGTGGAGGCCATTGGTTCAAGTCCGATACCGCCCACTAACTAAAAAGGATGAAAAATTAGCCAATAAGGTATTGGCTGTTAGGTTTTTATGAAACAGAAATCTGGAAATGCTCCTATTGAAGTGTATAGGCATAGCGTGTCGCATATTCTTGCCTCCGCAGTAAAAGAACTTTATCCCGATGTAAAGTTGGGGATAGGTCCTTCCATAGAAGACGGTTTTTATTACGATTTCGACCTTTCTCACAGGTTCGTTCCCGAAGACCTCGAAAAAATAGAGAAGAAGATGCAGGAAATCGTAAAAAAGGATTATCCTTTCGTAAAAAAAGAAATTTCTAAAGAAGAAGCAATTAAAACTTTTAAAAAACAGGGCGAAAAATACAAGGTGGAGCTTCTACAGGAAATAAAGGACGAGAAAGTTTCATTATATGAATCGGGTAATTTCACAGACCTTTGCAGGGGGCCTCATGTCGAATCGACAGGCAAAATAAAAGCGTTCAAATTGCTTAGGATATCGGGCGCTTACTGGAGAGGCAGCGAGAAAAACCCGATGCTTCAGCGGATATACGGCACTGCGTTTTATAGCGATAAGGAATTGAAAGAATATTTAAAAAATCTTGAAGAAGCGGAGAAAAGGGACCATCGTAAACTCGGGAAAGAACTCGACCTTTTCAGCACTAATAACCAGGTCGGAACCGGGCTTATACTCTGGCACCCGAAAGGCGCTTTGATTAGAAGCATACTGGAAGATTACTGGCGCCAAAGTCATAGGCAATCCGGATACCAGTTCGTTTTTACCCCTCATATCGGAAACGCGTCTTTGTGGCAGAAGAGCGGACATTCTCAGTGGTATCAGGACAGCATGTATTCTCCCATAGAAATCGACGAAGTGAAGTATTATATAAAGCCGATGAATTGTCCGTTCCATATGATGATTTATAAAAATGATGTCAGAAGTTACAGAGAACTGCCGATGAGGTTTGCGGAACTCGGAACGGTTTATCGTTATGAGAGGACGGGTGTTTTGCATGGGCTTTCGCGTGTAAGGGGCTTTACACAAGATGATGCTCACATATTTTGCGCGCCGGAACAAATAGTCGAAGAAATTACAAGAACGCTAAAATTTTGTTTGTCTTTTATGAAAGTTTTCAATCTTCCCGCGCCGTCTCTGGAATTAAGCGTGCGCGATTCGGCTAACAGCGACAAATATGCCGGCAGTGACGAAAACTGGAAGAAAGCGGAAGAAGCATTGGTAAATGCTATGAAGTCGCAGGGACTGTCTTATAAACGGATGGAGGGCGAAGCGGTCTTTTACGGTCCCAAAATAGACATGAAATATTACGATGCTTTGGGGCGGGCTTGGCAGGGTTCTACGATACAATTCGATTTTAATATGCCGGAGAGGTTCGATCTGTCTTATGTGACCAAGGACGGCAGACAAGAGCGTCCGTATATGATACACAGAGCGTTATACGGTTCGCTTGAGAGGTTCTTTGCGCTTTTGATAGAGCATTACGGCGGGGCTTTTCCAGTGTGGCTTTCGCCTGTTCAGGTGAAAATTCTCCCGATTTCGGAAGATAATTTGCCTTATGCGGAAACTATATACGCAAAACTAAAAGATGCAGAGATTAGAGTCGAACTAAATTCTAAAAACGATACCCTTGGTTATAAGATTAGAGAAGCCGAGAAAGAAAAAGTGCCTTATATAATTGTGTTGGGCAAAAACGAAGAGAAAGATAAGGTTCTTTCCGTTAGAAAAAGAAAAGAAGGGGACCAGGGAAAAATCGGCATAGAAGAATTTATTGAGAAAATAAAAAAAGAGATAGAAAACTATAGATAAAAACAAAAGGAGTAAATATGAATTCAGTAGTTGAAGCAAAAATAGGAGAAAAGAAACTTACGATTGAAACGGGTAAATTGGCAAAACAAGCCGACGGAGCCGTCATTGTCAGATACGGAGATACGGTTGTCCTTACCACCGTTGTAGCAAGAGATTTGGACGAGGTCCCGCCGTTTTTCCCTTTATTGGTTGAATACAGGGAAATGACTTATGCCGCAGGCAAGATACCGGGGGGCTTTTTCAAACGCGAAGGCCGTCCTTCGGAGAAAGAGATAGTAACATCGAGAATGATAGACAGGCCCTTAAGGCCTCTTTTCCACGAAGGTTATATGGAAGAGGTGCAGATTATTTCTACCGCTCTTTCCGCCGACGAAGAAGTCGACCCCGATATACTGGGAATCATAGGCGGCTCGGCGGCGTTGGCAATTTCCGATGTTCCGTTCGCTTCTCCTATCGGAGCGGTAAGGATAGGCAGAATAAACGATAAACTGATTATCAATCCAACCTATAAACAAGTAGACGAAGGCGGGTTGGACTTAGTAGTTTGCGGATGGGGTGACGGCATTGCGATGGTGGAAGGCATTACAAAGGAACTGCCGGAAGAAGTTATTCTTGAGGCGTTGCAATTAGGGCAAAAAGTATGCGGTGAAATTTCTTCTCTCATACAGCAGTTGGCAAAAAAGGAAGGGACTAAAAAGAAAGAAGTTAAAATTGTTTCTGTCCCCGGTGACCTTGAAAAAGAAATGGAGAAGTTTGCTGCTGCAGGTATCGATAAAGTAAGGACTATGAAAATCAGGAAAGAAAGAATTGTCTATATGGATGCTTTGAGAAAAGAATGTATGGAAAAATTTGCCGAAAAGCATTCCGAAGTGCTTGTGAATATGGCGCTTGATAATTTGGAACAAAAGAAATTCAGAGAGAAAATATTGAAAGACGAAATAAGGACTGACGGCAGAAAGAGAAAAGAAATAAGACCCATAACCTGTGAGGTCGGCGTGTTGCCGAGAACACACGGTTCGGCTGTTTTCACACGGGGCGAAACACAGAGTTTAGTGACCGCAACATTGGGCACTGCCGAAGACGAGAAAATTATGGATGAACTAAGAGGAGAATCATCCAAGACGTTCATGCTGCACTATAATTTTCCGCCGTTCTCTGTCGGCGAAGTAAAGCCGTTAAGAGGTCCCTCAAGGAGAGATATCGGACACGGTAATTTGGCGGAAAGGGCTTTGAAGCCCCTCATGCCGAATTGGGATGACTTCCCTTATACCGTAAGATTAGTTTCCGAGATACTTGAATCTAACGGCTCTTCATCTATGGCTACAGTATGCGGCGCGTCGCTTGCGTGTTTCGATGGGGGTATTCCTTTGAAAAAAGCAGTGGCAGGAATAGCTATGGGAGTAATTACGGAAAACAAAAAACACGTGATACTGACGGATATCGCCGGACTTGAAGATAAATACGGAGATATGGACTTGAAAATTGCCGGAACTAACGACGGAGTTACCGCTGTTCAGATGGATATTAAAATAAAAGGCATAGAATACAATATCTTGAAAGAGGCATTCTTGCAGGCAAAAGAAGCGCGAAAGCATATCTTGGACATCATGAATAAAACAATCAGTTTGCCGCGAAAGTCCGTTTCCGCTTATGCCCCGACAATAACTATATTGGATATTGCTCCCGATAAAATCGGTGACCTTATCGGCCCCGGCGGAAAAAATATAAGAAAAATTATCGCCGAAACAGGAGCAAAAATAGATATAGACGATGAAAAGAACAAGGTTACTATTGCCGGTACCAATAAAGAAGGCACGGAAAAAGCGATAAAATTCGTAGAAGCATATACGCATGAAGTCAAAGCCGGAGAAATATATGACGGAGTGGTAACGCGTTTAATGCAGTTCGGCGCTTTTGTGGAAATCCTCCCCGGGCAGGAAGGGCTTGTCCATGTTTCCGAACTCGATAAGGATTTCGTCAAAAATGTAGAGGATGTAGTCAAGGTTGGAGATAAGTTCAAGGTGAAAGTCATAAAGATAGATGAGAAAGGAAGAATAAATCTTTCCAGAAAAGCAATGCAGAGTTCAGAGGACAGATAACAGATAACAGATAACAGATAAGAATTAATATTCTGGTTATTAGCTATAAACCAACACTGTAAACTAAAAATCTGAGGTCTGATTTCTGACCTCTGTCTTCTGAATATGATTATGATTGAACTAAAAATAGAAAGAACAGAGGAAGCTAAAAAGTTAGACATTGCTTTACCTTCATATCAGCATGAGGGCGATGCAGGGCTTGATTTAAGGGCGGCAAAACAGTGCATAATCAAAAAAGGGACCAGGCAGACAGTTCCCACCGGCATAAAAATAGCTGTTCCTTCGGGTTATTTCGGCCTTATTAAAGACCGCAGCGGTTTGGCTTCCAAACACGGGATTCACACTCTTGCAGGAGTTGTTGACTGTGGATATAGGGGAGAAGTTGCGGTTGTCCTTCACAATTTAGGGGCAGAAGATTTCAATATTGATGTAGGAATGCGAATTGCCCAGCTTTTAATCGTTCCCGTTGCTTCCGTAAAAATAACCGAAACTCCTCTTGACGAAACTTCCAGAGGCGCAAACGGCTGGGGGAGCACAGGGCATAAATAATTTAAAAATTTTTGCAAAATGCAACATAAAAAAGAAATAACAAGTATTGTATTATTAGGTATAGTTGTTCTTGTTTTTTTGAGTGTGGTTTCGTTTTCTCCGGGCGATTTAAGTATCCTTCAAAATCCGCCTAATCGTCCCGCCCACAACGTAATAGGCATAGCCGGCGCATGGATAGGATTTGCTCTTTACTCTCTTTT
>JAQURI010000118.1 GCA_028715665.1 Candidatus Ratteibacteria bacterium | reverse complement strand
CCAAACCAGAACAAGTTCGGTTCGGGGTAAATAGAGAGAAAAAATCCCTATTTCTTCCCCAGTTTGAATTTACGAGCAATAAATATACACGAGTCAGCACGGTTTTTCAACCTGAGCTTCGTTCAACGGGGTGAAACCCGCCAACACTCTAATAGTGGATAAAAAACGTTTGGTATTTTATTTGCTGTGTGATATAAAATAAAAATACAATATGAATAAAAAAATCTTGATTAGACTCCTTTGGGGAAAGTTTTCTATTCGCAGACTTATTCGTTCGGTAATTTTTGTGTATGTATGCATATTTATTTTTGCCGTAATATGGTCGGACCGCAGGATTTTCCTGCCGCAACCGTCCAGTTATGAGGATTTGCCCGAAATTATTAAGTTGAAAATGGATGATAGTAGCACAATATCCGCCTTGCACTTAGTTAATCCCGAAGCAAAATACACCGTGTTATATAACCATGAAAATGCTGTAGATCTCGGAGATATCCGCGAATTCCTTGATTATTACTATAGCCAGGGATTCTCGGTGTTTACATATGATTACAGCGGGTACGGAACAAGCGAAGGCAAGTCAACAAGCCGGAATGCCGAAAAAAACGCCGATACAGCGCTTAAATATCTTGTCGAACATAAAAAAATTCCCCTCAGTCGCATTATTGTTCACGGCAGGTCCGTGGGCGGCGGTCCTGCCGTGTATTTGGCTTATAAGTATGATGTTGCCGGTTTGATAGTGGAAAGTTCTTTTGTGACTGCGTTTCGCGTTATTACACAAATACCCCTATTCCCTTTTGATAAATTTCGCAACATTGACTTGATAGACAAAGTAAACTGTCCCATGCTTGTAATACACGGCAAAAAAGATGACATGATTCCTTTTTGGCATGGGGAGAAACTTTTTCAGAAAGCAAAAGAGCCTAAAATGAATTGTTGGTTAGACAATACGACTCACAATTATATGCCCTTTGACGCGGAGGTCAAATATTGGGCCGCGATTTCGTCTTTCACAGAATTAATTAACTCAAATCAAAAAGATAACTCTAATTAATTTCCTTTTTATGCGGGGTTCATCACGCGCCCCATAAACAAAATGCTTCCGGATTTATTATCACGAATAAAAAATATGAACGGATGGTCTGCTCTAAAAACTGGAATTTGAGGGCCAATTGACGTTGCTCTTATTGCCACTGCCGTAGCCGCAGCCGCTTCTGTCCCTTCCTCGTTCACATCGACAAATGCCTTATGAATCACCGCTGAGATAAAAAGGTCTCTCTTGCCGGCCATTCCCGAAAAGTCGGCTTTTCCTGAAAAAGCATCTATCATTCCCATTGAACTCAAAACACTGGCTAAACTAAACTGGCTGGTCATCTGGAATTTAGGGACGGAAACTATAACTTCGCGCTTATTAAATTTTTCCAGCCAATCGGAAAGATTTTCTTTATTGAATAATTTCTCCAATTCGCCCATTCCGCCGATTTCCCTGGGAAGCAAAATGAACATGGACAGTTCATTATCTACATAAGGCAGTTCAAGCCCCTGAAAATCTTCGTTTTCCATATAATTAAATTCTGCCTTTTGATTCATCATGGGGATATTTATTTTTTCTCCGCTTGATAAACTAAAGGGGCTTTCTTTGGTTTTATCTTTATCGAATTGTCTTGCCCAGTTGCCCTTGAAGTAAATGGCATTTGTTAAAACGAGCCGAGTCAGGCTGTCAAGCACACCCGGCCCGATTAAATCTTTAATTTTATTATTGGTTTTATTTTCCACCCATTTATTAATAGTTTGGCGGACTGCTTCCGCGTCGGTTATAAAATCCACCTCGTTGAATCCGCTTTCATAGTTGGTTTTTATGACATCTAAAAACTCTTTTAGAAACTTATAACCTTTTTGTCCCCAAAGCGCATTTGAAACAGTTAACTCGTATGCCCCTTTTTCGCCTCTTTCGTTTAAGTCAAGTTGCAGCTGGGAAAATGCGTGATGAAGAAGTCCCTGCGGCAGAGTAAAGCGCAAAACTTCAGCCATCTGTCTTTCCGTTTCACCGCGCGCCCCCGCATAAGTCATGGCAAGTGCCGTAGAAATGCTGTACGGAGAAAAAAACAAATTTCCCGGCTGCCCCCGTAATCTTGCATAGAGGTCCAGAGCAAATTGGTTATTGCTGTCTTGTATTGCGATTGGCGCTACTGTAATCGGCTCAACTATTGGGGTTACGGCAACCGTCTCGGCCTGTTCATCTTTTTTTACAGAACAACCGCTCGCAATTACCGCTATAACTGACAGGATAAATAAATATTTAATCGCTTTCATAATAAATACTCCTTTTTTATTTTATTCCGTTATACGATAACAAATTCCATCAAGAACAACAACCACCTTCTCTCCGACAGCAAAATATCTGCCGAGTTCGGGCTTTTCTTTGAGCAGTTTGAAATATTCTTCGCTAAAATATTTTATTTCTTTTACTTTTAAATTTTCATTAAATTTTGAATCCATCCAGAATCCGTCTTCCTGCAGATAAAAAGTTTTCATTCCTATATATTTAACGGTCATTCTCATCGGTTCTTTTACAACCAATTCATCTTTCAAACCGCTTATCTCCATAGAGCTTGATACGCTTCTTGCTCCGGTCATCTGTTTCATGGAAAGGGAATGCATTTTTCCTTCTTCTCGCATTACAGGGACTTCACTCGGTCGTATTCCCCATCTTCGGTAATCTTCATCTTTTTCTAAGACTAAAAACGACGTGTATTGCGTCATTATGCCGTATTCCTTGCTAAGCTTTATTATTTCATCGATAAGTTCCTTGTTTTCGCCTTTCAACCGTATCTCGCTTGTAAGATACCCTATTTTTCTTGTCGCCCAGATTCGCGGAATAAAATCGTTTTTAGTATTCTCAAATGGGAAACTGTCTTCGTAAATAAATTGCTGTTCCTTGCCGTTAACATAACCCGTTAATTTAATGGCTGTCGGCCCATGGCCTTCATATCTTCCCAAAAGAACAAGTTGAGTGCCTTTAAAAATATCGGGTAATGTGAACGGATATAGTTCCTTTGCCTTTATTTTCCCGAAATCCAAACTTACATCCGTTAGAATCGGTTCGCTTATCTTGCGATAAAAAGAAGATACCTTGATTTCAATATTTTCTTGAGGAACCACATATTCGTTCGCGCCTCTGTGAGTTTCGGAAATCCTATCCAAAAGATGCGTATTAACGTCACTGCCCACGCCGAAAACAAAGAGCCTCGATTTAGTCGTATTTGCATCTTCAAGGTTTTTTAAAATACTCTCCATTTCGGTAACTCCTACGGTAGGTTGTCCGTCCGTGAGAAAAACAATCATTTTAGGTCTTGTTCCGGAACGAGTTTGCTTTCCTTCAAGGGCTGCCGCCATCTTAAGCGCAGAAAGAAGCGCACCATTTATATCGGTGCCGCCGCTGGCTACCAGTTTATCAATAAAATTTAGCGCTCCCCTGATATTTCCGCTATCAGTGGGGACAAGGGATTCCTTATACTGATTAACATTTGTAGCAAAACTTACAATATTAAACCTGTCACCCTTGCTTAAACTATTTATGCAGAACCGCAAAGCTTCCTTTGCCTGTCCTATCTTGTCGCCGCTCATGCTCCCGGAAACATCCAACACGAACGTAATATCTTTATCAATGTTTTTCCCCGCCAACTCTCCGGGCGAAAGCAGCAGCATAAAATATCCGTCATCGTTTTCTTTTCTATAAGACAATAAATTCAGACCGACATCTTTTTCCGACACGGTATAGTACAAAACAAAATCTTTGTCGGGTTTCACATTTTTAGCTTCATATCCGCACCTTGCCGTTAACTTTTCGATTTTCGCGTCTACTTCATGGCTCGGCGAATAAACACTCTTTATGGGAATCTTTGAACGTATATTTGCCGATATGGCGACTTCTTCCAACGGTTTGGGAGAAAATTTTTCGGTATTGAGCGGATACACATATTTATAGATGCCGGCATCGTATTTCAAAGTTTCCTGATATACCAATTCTATTCTCTTTTCTCCGTGCTTTGGTATAGGATAAACCCGCACCTTAAACATATTCCTTCCGACATATTCTAAAAGTGCGGGGTCTTTCATTCTTCTTACGATATCTTCATAAATTTCTCTTGCCCTGTCCTTATCCAAAATCTCGCCGCTTATCTTTTTGCCGTCAATATACATCGTAAAGTTCGAAATAGTCGCATCTTCGGGTAACGGAAACATATATGTCCCTTCTAAATCCACATCGTAATTATTTACAAATACCTGGTCTATTGAGGTAGTAGCTATGCCGTTTTCTATATTAATCTGGACTCTGTGATATTTTACGGTTAAAGCTTCAGGCCTTGGATGACGATGCGGCAAAACACGCGGAGGGTCTACTATTATTAAGCCGTCTGCAAACAAACTACTAAACCCGAATATGAAACAAAACGCTAAACCAAACACTAATGCCGATATTTTGATTCTCATCTCTCCCTCCTTGTTTGTTTTTTCATTTTCTGTTTGTTTAGACAACGAGGGAGAGAAAAAGTTCCGGAAATTTGAAATTTTTACCCGCGCACCAGAAAGCCCCGTTTTCTAAGACGTGGATAAATGGTGTCTATTTGTCGGGCTTTCGATGCGGGGTTTCGCCTTCTCTAAAAGGGAAGCCCAGCCTAAGGGTTGAGGGAAGGCTTTACTTAATTATAAGGTATGAGTTTGACGCGGATATGAATAAGATTCTCCTCCGCTTT
>JAQURI010000117.1 GCA_028715665.1 Candidatus Ratteibacteria bacterium | reverse complement strand
TAATTCCTTTCTCCACTTAATGCCTTTTTCGTTTTCAACACCTTTAGGAGAAAAACCGTCTATTACGCCCATAATTCCTCTGCCCTGAGATGTCTCGGCAATTATTACTTCCACGGGATTGGCAGTCGCGCAATATATGGAACAAACTTCGGAAAGATCCTTTAACGAATTTAAAATGTTTATAGGGAAACCTCCTGTCATAACTATTATAAAAGAATGTCCTGCGCCAATATTCGAAGCATTTTTTGTGGCTATCTGTTTTAGATTTTCATCATTGCCCTCTACCCTAATAAGACATTCTCCCGACGCCTCACAAAACGCAAGTCCGAATTTTATAGACGGATTTGTAGTTGCTATCGCTTCATAAATATCTTCGACGGATTTTATGAAATGCGTCTGCCCCAGAATTATATTTCCACCTTCGGGTATACCCTCTATTCTAACAACCTTAAATTCCATAATCTTCCTCCCGTTTACAATCTTAATTTTATCACTACACAAAGAATTTTAACAATGATGGCTATAGTGTTAAAATAAGTAGCGAGCCCTGAACCACGTAGGGTTCGGGGTAAATAGAAAGAAAAGTAAGTTTTTTCATCTGAAAACTGGTTACTGTAAACTGCCGAGCAAAGCGAGGCGTATTATGATAAAAGACGAGTTTTCTTTAATAAAAAAAATCAGACGGACAATAGGCAGGAAAAAAGGCAATGTAATCGTAGGTCTTGGGGATGATACCGCTGTTTTAAAGACGCCCAAAGACAAAGATCTTCTATTTACCTGTGACTGTTTAGTCGAAAATATTCATTTTTCAATGGATTATGTAAAACCGGCTGATTTGGGGTGGAAGGCATTGGCTGTAAACGCAAGTGATATTGCTGCTATGGGAGGAACACCTAAATACGCAATTGTATCTCTTTTCCTGAACAATAAAATCGACGAAAAATGGATTAATGAATTATATAAAGGATTCGAAGAATTCATGAAAAAATATCCCCTGTCGATAGTGGGAGGCAATGTTTCCCGTTCAAATTCGGCAATTGTTATCGATATAGCAATGCTCGGAGAGGTTGAAAAAAATAAATCAGTTAGACGTTCTGGCGCTAAAGTCGGAGATTTAATCGTTGTTACGGGAACACTAGGCAGTTCCAAAGCAGGTATGGAAATTCTAAAAAAGGGCGGCTTGAATCCATTTTTGACTAAAAAACATTTAAGACCTATTCCGCGTCTTACAGAAATAAGAGAAATTACATCTAAGATGAAATTAAATTCAATGATAGATATATCCGACGGTTTTACTCAAGACCTTTTTCATATATTAGAAGAAAGCAAAGTCTCGGCTGAATTAGACATAACAAAAATTCCGATATCTGGCCAACTTAAGAAATATGCCAAAGAAAAAGCCATTAACTATGCTTTAGGCGGCGGAGAAGACTATGAACTCTTGTTTACCTTGCCTAAAAAAGAAGCAAAAAAACTACCGGCTCAAGTCAATGGAACGCCGTTAACGACAGTCGGAGAAATCGTGAAGGGTAAACCGAAAATTATCGCAGGCGGCAAAGAGATAGAACCGAAAGGATATAATCATTTTAAGAATAAGTGCAAAGTAGAATGTAGAGAGTAGAGAGAGAACCTCCAAAATTTTACTACTTTCTACTCGCTACTGTAATACGAAATGAAAATTGAACTAATATCGCACTCCCCGTCCGAAACCGTAAGAATCGGCGAAAAGATAGGGAAATTGTTAAAAAAAGGCAGTATTTTGGGACTTACCGGCAATTTGGGCGCAGGAAAGACCACTATGATACAAGGCATTGCCCGCGGATTAGGCGTGGATAAAAAACAATATGTCAGAAGCCCTTCTTTTACTTTGGCACACCAATATAAAGGGAAATTGCCTGTTTACCATTTGGATTTATACCGATTGAACACAAAAGAAATAAATTCTCTGGGATATGAAGAATATGTTTTCGGCGACGGTGTATGTATAATAGAATGGATAGAAAAAATGGGCAAAGTCCCCATGGAAGAATGGCTTCATATAAATTTAAAATTTTTAAAAAAGGAAGAGCACAGAAAAATCACCGTCAATGCAAAAGGTAAATACGAAAAATTAATAAAGGAATTGGCAAAAATTGTGAAGCCTTCCCGGCCCACCTGCCAGCTTCTTGCAAAAGCAAGCAGGCGGAAATGCTAAGGATTCCCTTTTAAGAGAAGGCAAAACCCCGCATCGTCCCGACGTAACGTCGGGACTGGTGCGTGAGCCAAATAAAAATTTATGATGCTTAAGAATTCGCGAGATTTTAAAAACTATATAGAAAAAAAACAGAAAAAAATAAATGCAACGTTAAAAAATCTACTGCCCCCCAAAAATAAAGATATACTTTCAAAAGCCATACATTACAGCGTGTTTTCAGGCGGCAAAAGATTTAGACCTATTTTATGCTTAGCCGCATATGAAATGTTTCATTCCGAAAACAATAATATATTGACTATCGCTTCATCCATAGAACTTTTTCATGCTTTTACGCTTGTGCATGATGACCTGCCCTGCATGGACAACGACGATTACAGACGCGGCAAACTCACTTCACATAAAGTTTTCGGGGAACCGCTCGCGCTTCTGGCCGGCGATGCCCTGTTCAATTTGGGTTATGAAGTTATAGTAAATTCAAAAATACCTGATAAGGTAAAAATAGAAGTCATTAAAGAAATTTCCCGCTCTTTGGGAACGGAAGGAGTCGTAGGAGGACAGGCAAAAGACATAACGACAAAGAAAAAGAACTTGAGCATCAAACAGTTAAAAAAAATTTATTTAGGGAAAACTGCTTCTTTGCTGGAAGCATCCGTAAAAATAGGCGGCTTGGTTGCGGGTGCAACCGCTCGGCAACTTAACGCCTTATCATGCTACGGTAAAAACTTAGGGCTGGGGTTTCAGATAATGGACGATGTTCTCGAAACAATAGAAGGAAGCAAAGTTGCCGAAGAAAATTACGTGACGTTGGCGGGACTTGAAAACGCCAAAAAAGAAGCGATTAAGACAATAGATAAAGCAAAAAATTCTCTAAATATTTTCGGTAAAAATGCTAAAATACTCAAGTTTATAGCAAATTGGTGTTTAGAAAGGAGTAATTAAATCGGTTAACATTGGTTAAAAGGGGTTAATAATAGTGAAAATCAGCTACGAAAAATAGATTGAAAAAAGCGACTGCTATTAACCTATGTTAACTTTTGTTAACTATTATTAACCTGGAGCAGAAAATATGGAAAAAGTGAATATAGGAATAATAGGATTTGGAAATATAGGCAGCGGCGTAGTAAAACTTTTAAAAAAGAATTCTTCGCTGATAAAAGAAAGAACGGGAATCGAAATTTGCACCAGGAAGATTGCTGATATCAATTTTAAAAAAAATAGGGGTATCAAAATAGACAAGAAAATCCTAACGAGAGATGCCCGTGAAATTATCGACGACCCGCAAATCCAGATAGTTGCAGAACTTATAGGCGGAATACATCCCGCCAAAGAATTTATTATAAATTCTCTTAAAAAAGGTAAATCCGTAGTGACCGCAAATAAAGCGCTTCTTGCCCAAGAAGGCCAGGAAATTTTAAAGACAGCGCTGGAAAACGGACAGGACATATATTTCGAAGCAAGCGTATGCGGCGGAATTCCGATAATAAAAACCATCAGAGAAGCCATGCTCGCCAATCGCATAAATTATATGGCAGGAATAATCAACGGGACCTCCAATTATATTTTAAGCAGAATGGAAGAAGGGCTTACTTTCAAGCAGGCGCTTATATATGCGCAAAAAAAAGGCGTCGCCGAAAAAAAACCTTCTTTGGATATAGAGGGAATTGACGCGGCGCACAAACTTGCCATATTGGGAAGTTTGATTTTCGACATCCCTTTAACTTTCAAAAATATATACTCCGAAGGCATTTCTTCTCTTACCCCCATGGATTTGAAATTCGCAAAAGAGTTCGGTTACACAGTCAAACTGCTTGCAATAGCAAAAGAAGATAAAGGCAATTTTCAGTTCAGGGTCAATCCCGCTTTAATAAGCGCCAAACATCCATTGGCTACGGTAAGAGACGAATACAACGCGGTATATATCAAGGGTGATGCCGTCGGAAAAATGCTTTTCTACGGCAAAGGCGCCGGGCAGTCGCCGACCGCATCGGCAGTTCTAAGCGACATCATAGATATAGCAAGAAATTTAAAATTCGAAACCTGCGGGAGAATTACTCCTATTACATATTATAAAAAATCATATAACGTCATACCGATTCAGCAACTGAAAGGTTTATATTATTTACGAATAATGGCAGTCGATAAACCCGGAGTCCTCGCTAAAATTTCCAATATTCTCGGGGAACATAATATAAGCATCGCTTCCGTATTCCAAAAAGGCAGAAACAAAGCCGAAGCAGTTCCGATAGTCATGATGACTCACGAAGCAAAAGAGAAAGATATAAGCGAAGCAATTAAAAAAATAGATAAACTACCCGCTATCAAAGGAAACACGGTCAGAATAAGGGTGGAAGAATAGAAATTAAAAAATATAGTGGATATACATAGATACACATGGAAATAAATTAGAAATGTGCTGTGATAAAACAATATATTTCCAAATATTTCTATTGTATTTCGATTAAATGTCAATGAATATTTTAACTAATATCAATAATAATTTATTTCTTTTTCTAAATGGATTGAACTTTCCTGTCGCGGATAAATTGATGCTTGTTATAACTTCTACGGGAAACGGATTGGTTTTGATTGCTCTTATTTTAATTTATTTGGCTATTTTTGACAGAAAAAAAATAATAAGGATTCCGATTACTGTTTTATTGGCAG
>JAQURI010000116.1 GCA_028715665.1 Candidatus Ratteibacteria bacterium | reverse complement strand
TACATCGTCAATAATTTCATTAATCTCTTTTTGGCTCAAGTTCATACGCATCATAAGTTCCTCGTTAAATATAACAGTCTTATCCAGGGTCACAGCTCCGAATCCCGTCTCCGGATTATAAGGGACGGGCAATTTTCTTAAAACGATAATATCAAGAGGTATATCTAACTCTTTAGAAATGCGATAGCCGACAGAAACTCCGCCGCGCGGTATCCCCAAAACGATCGGATTAGTGAAACGGGGCTTCAAAACGGCTAACTTTTCGGCAAGTATATCCCCTGCCTGTTCCCTATCGGTAAAATGGTCCATCTTCATATTGCCTGTTTTTTAAATAACAACTTCGATAAGGGGATGGTAGTATTCATGACTAATAAACTCAATAGCTCGACGTCAAACTTTATCCCGATTTCCGTCAAAATGAAAATTAATACGGCAATACCTGCTCCGAAAATATATTTACCTATCGGTTTGACCGGAGTTGTTTTTGGTTCGATGACCATTACGAAAACATAGAAATAACTAAAATATCCCCATATATTCCATAACGGAACTTTTTGCATAAAAGCCTGCGTGCCGAAAAGAATCAAAGATATAACCGCGTAGCCTGTAATGACTTCGAGCTTGTTTATTTTATATGTAAAATATATTCCCAGCGGCGCCAGAATATACCACAGATATGTTCCTTTCCATTGTGTCGAAGCTCCTAATAAAATTATCGCAAAAAATATGCCGAAAGCGGCCGGATTGAAAATATGTTTTTGCCGAAAGCGAATTAAGTGTTTCGATAATATGGCCAGTGCCGCCGCAAAAACAATCTTCCACAAATCTCCATAGCTGGAAATTACATAAGCGACGATTAGTCCCGAGATAACAGAACTTTCCGTAATCTTTAGAGATTTATTCTTGAAATATAGCAATAATGTTTCGATTACCGATGCCGATACGACTGCGATTAAGCCTGCCGACAAAAAAAACGGTTCCTGGTCTTTTATCGCCAAAAAGACAGCAAAACATACCAAATAAATAATCAATTGTGTCTTGATGGATTTGAACCTGAATTCATTCAAAGATTTAATAAAAAAGTTTTTTATACTCTCCATAACCTTCCTTTTCCAGGTCTTCTTTCGGAATGAACCTGAGTGCCGCCGAATTTATGCAGTATCGAAGACCTGTCGGTTGCGGTCCATCCATAAACACATGGCCGAGATGGGAATCGGCTTGTTTGCTCCTTACTTCGACCCTCTTCACGGCAAGACTTGCGTCTTCTTTCTCAATTATATTTCCGGGTTCCAGCGGTTTCGTGAAACTGGGCCAGCCGGTACCCGAATCGAATTTATCGGACGAACCGAAAAGGACTTCCCCCGAAACGACATCTACATATATCCCTTCTCTCTTGTTATTCCAATATTCGTTTGCGAATGGCGGTTCTGTGCCGCATTCTTGCGTAACTTCATACTGCAAGGGGGTAAGTCGTGATTTCAATTCTTCTTTCGGCTGCTTTCTATAGATTTTTTCTTTGAGTGTTTTTATCTTGCCCCAGATTTTTTCCAAAAAAGACTCTCTGCCGGAACCTTTTTTGTATAAGTCATATCTTTCCGGATTCTTTTTGTAATAGTCCTGGTGATATTCCTCGGCTTTATAGAATGCAGTTGCAGGTATTATATCTGTAACTATGGGCTTATCGAATTTCCCGGTTTTTTGTAACTGGTCTTTTGATTTTTCCGCCAATCTTTTTTGCTCCTCATTATGGTAGAAAATAGCCGTTTTGTACTGGCTGCCTTTATCGCTAAACTGGCCTTCCAAATCAGTAGGGTTTATCTGCTGCCAAAAAACATCGAGGAGTTGAGAGTAAGAAATTTTCGAAGGGTCGTAAGTAATTTGTACCACCTCTCTGTGCCCTGTTTTTCCCGAGGACACCTCTTCATATGTCGGGTTTTTCCTGGTGCCTCCCATGTATCCGGCTTGGACATCTATAACACCTTCCTTAAGTTCAAATGCGGGTTCCATGCACCAGAAACATCCCCCGGCAAATGTGGCTTTCTGGAATTTTGTATCATCTGCAGCTAAATTGTGTCCGGTAGTCATCATCAATAACCCCGTTAATATAAATATGATTATTTTGCAATATTTATACACTTTAATTTCTTACGCTTCTGTTAATTTTCGTAAGCCTCATTCTATATTTAATTCTTTAGAATTCTGCCAAAGCCCGTGGATATTACAGTAGCTTGACGCATGAATCGTCCCGGGTTTTTCTGTCTTGAAACTCAAGCTCGCTTCATGATGAGTGTATATCGTGCTTGTATCGGGGCCCTGCACCGATTCGCCGTGAGACGTAAATTCGGCCTTACCGATTTGATATGGAAACTTTTCGCCTCTGGGATGAAAATAAACCGCAATCCATCTTATATGGTGTTTGGTCTCGTTGGGATGCGCTATTTCTTTCCCTATCGTTACGGTAATTTTGAAAAATTCCCCTTTTTTTATCTTTTCGGGAGCCTCGATTACCGGGACATGTTTCTCTGCTTTCCAATCAGCACTCTGAAACAGCTCTTTTAACCCCGCCATTTTTATTACCTCCTTTTTAAGAAACATATTATTTCTGTTTTTTCATCGGTTGTCCGCAGCATTCTTTCGGCACATCCGATGTCGCGCCGCAAATTTCGCATTTGTATTTGCCTTTTTTCTCTTTTTTAGAATCCATACAGCATCCCATTTTTATCACCTCCTTTTCTTGTTATTTACCTAAAACGTTTTCTATCTCTGTAATAACATCCACGGGAGTGAAAGGTTTTTTAAGTCGTGATGTAATTCCGCACATTTCCATTAAAGGTCTGTCATCCTCTTTGAAATGTGCGCTCATGGCAATAATCGGTATATGTATATGTGAAATTTTATAAGAATATTTTATTTCTGCGGCTAATTCAAATCCGCTTTTATCCGGCATTTTGATGTCCATCAATATCAGGTTCGGCTTCTCATGGTTAGCCAACCCTAAAACATCCGATTGATTATCAGCCACTATAATTTCATAACCTTTAGATTCGAGAATTTCGCTAAGTTCCGCTGAAAATTCCTTATCATCATCTACTATCATTATTTTTTTACCCATCATTGTTTCCTTGATTATTATTCATTACTTAAGCTTTACGGTGATTTCTTTTTTCAGCTGCCCGCTGATACTGCAATGTCCTTCTACGGAAATTTTATCGCCTTCTTTAGCGTCGGGAATAAGATAACTCACGGTTTGAGTCAGGTTATTATCTTCTTTGGAAATGTTATGTTCAATAATTTTTCTCCCGTTCAACAATATATCAACCTGTTTTACATAGTGGCTCGTAGGGTTATTGGTATTGTGAGAAATTACCGCATTAAGCATTTTTGTCTGCGGGTCAAAAGTTATTTTTATGTCGGACGGCGGATGGGCATAAATAACCGAAGCGCTCGCCAATAAAGTTAAAACAACCAATGATACTAATACATTTCTCATTCTACCTCCTTTCGTTAAAGATAAACACCAAATCTCAACCCTGAACCACGTAGGGTTCATGACAAATCCATTTTAATGGAAATAAATTTTAATAAATCCTTGAGCGTGACAATTCCTACTAATTGGCCGCCCTCAACCACCATCAGACGGCTTTTATGCGTTTTATTCATAATAGAAAGCGCCTTTAGGGCATCGGTATTTTGGCCAACAGTATTTTCTGAGCCGCACGGCTTCAGCACATCTTCTATTTTGCGCGCCGCCCATTGTTCGCGCGGTATTTCTTTCACTTCTTGGATACTTATACATCCCCGCAGTTTTCCCCCATCGACAACCGGAAAAAATTTATGATGATACTTATAGATATAATCGTCAACAAGAGTTCCTATGGAAACAGACGAAGCTACGGTGACGGGTTTGGCATTCATGAAATGCCGCACGGCCTCGCCTTCCAGCGCCTGCCTTATAAGAACCTGCTGGTAAGACATCCGCGCCGCATTCTGCAGGAACATTCCGATGAGGAAATACCAAATACCTATGACGAGAGCGCCGGTAAAAAAATACACAATTCCAAGAAAACTTAAAAAAATACCGAAACCTGAACCGAACTGCGAGGATATGCGCGTCGCCCAACCCAAATCTTTTTTCTTCTGCCACAAGAGCGACCTTAATATGCGCCCTCCGTCCAGGGGAAATGCCGGCACCAGGTTAAAACCCGCCAAGAGCCAATTAATCCATCCGAGATATTGCAACACTCCGATGACCGGCTGGGCGAACCCGTAATAGCCGCCCAATTTATAAATGCCGTAGAATAAAAAACCAAGCGCTACGCTCGACAGCGGCCCCGTCACAGCCATAAAAAATTCCGCCTTTGCGCTCGGCGGCTCTTCCGCCATCTCCGCGACACCTCCGAAAACAAACAAGGTTATACCATGCATAGCCAGACCGAATTTCCTCGCGACCAGAGAATGACAAAGCTCGTGAAACACGATAGATAAAAATAAACCGAGTGCCCCGAAAGCGCCCATTTCCCAGTAAACGGCGACGGGGAATTCTTTATATCTGGACGGGAAATAACCTACGGCAAGCGACCATGTTACGAGCAGTGCTATAAAAATCCAGCTTAAATCTATACTGACCTGGAAATCAAAAATCTTAAAAAGTTTTATTTTTTTCCCGAACATAAAAATATCTCAACCTTATTTATATTGATTATTCTTCATTAATTTATTATACGTAAATATTATTGATTGCTCTTCAAAAATTTTATTATTGCCGTGCAAAATGCTGGTAAATCGTAAGGACTGCGGGAAGTAATGATATTACCGTCTATGACCGCCTCTTTATCGACATAGTTGGCCCCCGCATTTATTAGATCATCTTTTATCGCAAAGAAGCAAGTGGCTTTCTTTCCCTTTAAAATTCCCGCTGAAACCAAAACCCATCCGCCGTGGCATATTGCAGCAACACACTTGCCTTTTTTATGCATTTG
>JAQURI010000115.1 GCA_028715665.1 Candidatus Ratteibacteria bacterium | reverse complement strand
ACATTGAAAAATAAAGTATATATTGTCCCCGCCGCGATTGATGAAGAAATAGCCCGCCTTAAGCTGGAGTCCATGAATAATCCTATCGATGTTCTCACTCCCGAACAGAAAAAGTATCTTGCCTCGTGGGATATGGGTACCTAATCAAATAATGATTACGCAGATTTCTGAAAGATTACACCGATTAAAGATTTTAGTTTTATCTGTGTAATCTCGGTTTTTTAATCTGTGTAATCAGTGTATTTAGACGTCAAAAATAATCGTTGCCTGTAAATTTCCGCCGGTATTCTTCTTTATTTTAAGTTGATGATAAGTTGCGGCTTTGATTTGTAGTTTTAACGGCAATTTGGAGAAATCTACTTTATCGCCTTTCAAAAACGCGGTGAGAGAAGTTTCTTCCAGGGTTTCAATCCGGAAATCTTTGAATATGTAACCTTCTTCACAGAAAAACAGTAATTCGTTGAGCCATTCTACAAGCAAATCTTCCTTGTCTATGCCTTCCAATTTTATTTTTTTCGTTTCTTTTTCTTTTATCTTATCCAAATCGAACATCTGTAAAGACATTGCATAAGCGGCAGTCGCAAACAAATCCTTTAAATCTTTGCCTTCGACAAAAATGCCGATATCGGCGGTGTGGTCGATTAATTTGTAGGTGCCCATAATAAAGACAGGTTAATAGAGGTTAACATAGGTTAATATTGGTTAATAGTGGTTGCGGGAAAATAAAAAAGCAACTTTTTTTAACTGCTGTTAACCTTTTATTAACCTATATTAACTTTTAGTTATCAGACTTCTTCTTCAACGGTTGTGAATGATGAGACGTGGTCGCCTTCGTCAAGAGACACCAAACGCACTCCCATGGTATTTCGGCTGATGTTTCTTATCAAAGCGCTGTCCATTCTGATAATCTTGCCCTGTTGGGTCGCAATTAGCATATGGTCGGTTTTCTTTACCCCGGCAATACCTATGACGTCACCGTTTCTCTTGCATTGCCTTATATTAATTACGCCGCTTCCGCCCCGGCCGCGTTTCGGATAAAGGTCATAGGTAGATTTTTTACCGTAGCCGTTGCTTGTTACTACCAGAAGCGATTCGTCTTCTTTTACTATTTCTCTGCCGACAACCTCATCTTTTGCTTTTACTCTGATGCCCCTTACTCCTTTTGCCGTTCTTCCCATCGGGCGGACTTGTTTGCCGGAGAAGCGAATTGCTCTTCCGTTTTTGGTGGCGATCAAGATGTCTTCGTCGCCTTTTATAAGGTCAACGCCTATAAGTTCGTCATTTTTCTCCAGTCCCAACGCAATTATTCCCGTAGAACGCGGATTTGAGAAATTTGCCAGCGGCGTCTTTTTGACTTTGCCGTGTTTTGTCACCATGAAAATGTGGCCTTCCTGCGTAAAATTTTTAACCGATAAAAACGCGGTTATCTTTTCTTCTTCGGGAAGTTTTAAAAAGTTCACAACCGCCTGCCCTTTTGATAATCTTCCCGCCTGCGGGATTTCGTAGACCTTTATCCAATAAACTTTTCCGAGATTGGAGAAGCAGAGTATATAATCGTGGGTCGATGCGATGAATATATCTTCGATGAAATCTTCTTCTTTCATTCCCGCGCCGATAATACCTTTGCCGCCGCGGCCTTGCGCTCTGTAAGTATTAAGAGGGAGGCGTTTTATATAACCCTGTTTCGAAATGGTAACGACCATATCTTCTTCTTCGATGAAATCCTCGTCGTTCATAATGCGCTGTTCGCCCGTAATCGCCGTCCTTCTTTCGTCGCCGTATTTGTTCTGGATGTCGGTTAATTCTTCCTTAATTACTCCTCTTATTTGAACGGGAGATGCAAGCAGCGATTCCAGTCGGACGATTTCCTTTATGACTGCCAGATAATCTTCTTCTATTTTCTTTCTCTCAAGACCGGTCAATCTCTGCAGTTTCATGTCGAGGATGGACTGGGCTTGAATTTGAGTCAAAGAGAAAGATTTCATCAAGTTTTCTCTTGCAATTTCCGCGGTTTGGGAACTCTTGATGGTTTTGATTATTTCGTCCAGATTTTTTAACGCTATTTTTAGTCCTTCCAGTATGTGCGCTTTTTCTTTTGCTTTGCCCAGTTGGAATGCGGTTCGCCGCCTTACGACTTCCTCTCTGTGCGACAGGAAGTAAGCCATCATGTCCTTAAGCGGCAGAATTCTCGGCCTTCTGTCGACTAATGCCAAAAGTATAATTCCGAAAGTTGTCTGAAGGGCAGTATGCTGATAGAGTTTGTTTAAAACGATTTGCGGCTCCTTGCCTCTTTTTATATCCAGGACGACTCTCATTCCGTCTTTATCGGATTCATCTCTTATGTCGGATATGCCTTCTATTTTTTTATCTCTCACCAGTTCCGAAATCGATTCTACAAGCCGCGCCTTATTTGTCATATAAGGGATTTCGGAAATCACTATCTTTTGCTTTTCGTCTTCTTCCCCTTCTACAAACGCTTTACCTCGAAGTTTTACCAGCCCCCTGCCTGTGGAGTAGGCTTCTTTTATCCCGCTTCTGCCCTGAATAATTCCGCCCGTAGGAAAATCTGGCCCCGTTACTAATTTCATAATTTCTTCGGTAGTTGCTTCGGGATTTTCCAGAAGGAGTATCAACCCCTTAGTTATTTCCGTTAGATTATGAGGCGGGATAGAAGTTGCCATTCCGACGGCAATACCGGATGAACCGTTTAAAAGCAAGTTAGGCAGTTTCGACGGAAGAACCATCGGCTCAAGACATGTCCCGTCGTAATTTGGCGTAAAATCCACGGTTTCCTGCTCTATGTCTTCCAATATTTCCACCGCCAAATGCGACATTTTTGCTTCCGTATAACGCATGGCTGCCGGCGGGTCGCCATCTATCGAACCGAAATTGCCCTGTCCCGTAACAAGCGGATATCTCATCGAGAAATCTTGTGCCAGTCTTACAAGCGAAGGGTATACTATATCTGCGCCGTGTGGATGGTAATTTCCAGACACATCGCCCGTGATTTTAGCGCATTTTCTGAAAGGGCGGTTTGGGAAAAGGTTCAAATCGCGCATGGCGTATAAAATCCTTCTGTGGACGGGTTTTAGTCCGTCCCTTACATCCGGCAGAGCGCGCGCTACAATAACAGACATCGCATAGTCCAGATAGGATGTCTTCATTTCTTCTTCGATGTTTACATGTTTTGTGATTTCCGGCATTGTTTTTAGTCCTTTCTTAGCCGCTAAAACCTCAGATTAAGCGACATTTATTATAGAAATTTTAAAAATCAAAATATTATTTGTCGGTTCCAACGTAACATCGGAGCCGCAATCTGTTTTTTAAAACTAAAATTCTGTAAGAATTGTATCAAAAATCAGGCATTTTTTCAATCTTTTATTTAAGCGGCAGGGTTTGCTATAATAAGCGGAAATTATTGAAGAAAAAATATGGCAAATCTTAAGAAAATCGACGATTACAGATGGGAAATCCCCATAGGTTATGTCGACTGCATGCGGGTCCCGGGCATTATCTACTGCGATGAAAAGATGCTCCAGTCTCTTGAAAAAGAGCAGGTAATGAAGCAAGTAGCCAATGTGGCATGCCTTCCCGGAATAGTTAAATATTCATTCGCTATGCCTGATGCGCATTGGGGTTACGGTTTTGCCATAGGAGGCGTTGCGGCAACCAATCCTGACGAGGGGGGAGTCATATCCCCCGGCGGAGTAGGGTACGACATAAACTGCGGTGTCCGTTTGCTCAGGACAAATTTAAAAGCAGAAGATATAAAAAATAAAATTCCCCGTTTAATGGATATTCTGTTTGCCGATGTCCCCTGCGGCGTGGGTATCGGCGGCAAAATAAAAATTTCACCGGGACAGGAAAAAGAACTTCTTAAATCAGGCTCAAGGTGGGCAGTAAAACAGGGCTACGGCGTGGATGATGATTTAATGAGCACGGAAGAAGGCGGATGTCTAAAAGGAGCTGATCCCGATAAAGTCAGTCCCAGGGCTTATGAAAGAGGCAAGGGACAAAGCGGAACATTGGGTTCGGGCAACCATTTTCTGGAAATTCAAAAAGTAGATGAAATATATGACGAAGAAAAGGCAAAAATTTTCGGCATAGAAAAAGGACAGGTTACGGTCATGATTCATTCCGGCTCCAGAGGACTCGGCCATCAGGTATGCGACGATAATTTGAGAGTTATGCAGAAAGCGGTTTCAAAATACGGGATTAAGCTGCCGGACAGACAGCTTGTGAGCGCGCCGGTTAATTCGCCGGAGGGCAAAGATTATTTTTCGGCAATGGCGTCTGCGGCTAATTACGCTTGGTGCAACAGACAGATACTTATGCATTTGGTGAGGGAGACTTTTCGGAAGTTTTTTGGCAGGGATTGGCAGGACTTGGGAATGGAGCTTATTTATGATGTGGCGCACAACATCGCAAAATTCGAAAAACATAAAGTAAACGGAAAAGAAACCCTTCTTTGCGTTCATCGCAAAGGCGCAACGAGGGCTTTTCCGCCAAATCATTCCGATATTCCTGTAAAATATAAAAAAATAGGTCAGCCGGTTATAATTCCCGGGGATATGGGAAGGGCGTCTTATCTTCTCGTCGGCACGGAGAAAGCTTTTAATGAAACATGGGGGAGCACTTGCCACGGAGCGGGAAGAACGATGAGCAGGCATCAGGCGATAAAGTTTGCAGAAGGCAGGTTGATTCACAAAGAAATGGAAGGCAGGGGCATTATTGTTAGGGCGCGCGACAAAAGCACACTTGCAGAAGAAATGTCCGAGGCGTATAAAGACATAAATATGGTTGTCGATATAGTCCATAAAGCAGGGATATCGCAAAAAGTTGTAAAAATGAAACCCCTGGGAGTTCTGAAGGGATAAATTCTAAAAAGAGTTAACGGAGCAAGAATGTTAAAACTGGAATATATAAGAACAAATGCACCGGCTGTAAAGAAGGCAATAAAAGATAGAGGAGTAAAGATAGACATAGACGGATTGCTTAAA
>JAQURI010000114.1 GCA_028715665.1 Candidatus Ratteibacteria bacterium | reverse complement strand
TTTTTCTCTCTACTTGTTACTCTCTACTCGCTACTTAATCTGTAAAAACTATCATATTCCGGTTCAAGATTCAACCTTAAGTTGAAATTCATTTAAAGTGTTGTATTCTGCTCCGGTGGGTTTCAATATGCTCTGAAAAAGAATTATTTTATCTACAGTAATAGGTTTAAGTTGCGGCAAGGGCAATGATTTTAATTTCTCCGTTAACTTTTGAATATTTTTTTTATCTCTTACTCTGCCGAGCGTTAAATGAGGATGAAATGGGCGTGTTTCTTTTTCAAAACCAAAAGGTCCTAAGATTTCTTCCGTTATTTTCTGTAGGTTTTTTATTTTGTCTTCATTTTTGTCGATGCCGATCCAGATAACCCTGGGGTTTGACAGGGTAGGAAAGGCCCCGAGTTTTCCTATATCGGTTTCAAAGGAAACGCATTTACTAAGCGAATCTTTTAATTTTTGGGAGATTAGCTGTATTTTCGTTTCATCTACATTGCCTAAAAATTTTAATGTAAGATGAATGTTATCGGTCTTTACCCAAGCAACATCGGCTTTGGTTTCTTTTAATTGGGATTGTATTTTTGCAAGTTCTTCGTGTGTGTATTTAGGTAGAGGGATAGCAATGAAACAACGCATGTTTTTAGTTTGGAGTTGAGTATTTAGAGTTGAGAGACAAAATAAAGTCTTTCTCTACACTAAGTTCTCTAAACTCTCAACTAATTAAGTGTCTTCTCACCATATCCAGCGCGGTCTGGGCGGTTTTTGCCCTAATTATCTCCCGCGTGCCGGAAAATTGATGTTTTTCCACTTGAAAGCCGATTCCGGTAGCAAGCCCTATAAAGACAAGTCCCAATGATTTGTTCATTGTGCCGCCCGACGGTCCCGCAATTCCGGTAGCGGATAATCCGATATCTGCGGATGATATGTTTTTTATGGCTAATGCCATTGCTTTGGCAACCTGTTCGCTTACTGCTCCGTATTCTTTGATTAATTCTTCGGGGATTTTTAAATCTCTAATTTTGGATTCGTTCGAATAACTTACTATGCTGGAGAGAAAATACCTCGAGCTTCCGGAAACGTCCGTTATTTTTTTTGCGATTAATCCCCCGGTTACGGATTCGGCTACAGCGATAGTTTTTTTGTTTAAAGTCAAAAGCATTCCCACGACTTTTTCCATTGATGCGTCTCCCGTGGCATATATGTAATCTCCCAATTTTTGTTTAATTATGTTTTCCATGTCTTCTATGAGTTTTTGTACGATTGTCGGGGCTCCGCCTCTTGCAGTAATGCAAATTTTGACCCCCTCGCCTGAATCTACGCGCAGACCGACCAAAGGGTTCTTATTTTCTCCCATAATATCTTCCAAAATCTCTCCCACTTGTGCTTCCGGCAGTCCCCATACCTTCAAAATCTGGTGTCTAATCATGAAATTTTTTTCTCGGTATCGCATTAGGTAGGGAATTACGCTTTTTTCCATAATAGCTTTTAGTTCGATGGGCACGCCGGGCAAAAGAATTATTTTCTTTTCTTTTTCGGAGATTATGATTCCCGGTGCAGTCCCGATTGGATTTTCCAGAAGCTCGGCGCCTTCCGGATAAAGAGCTACTTTATCGTTATTTTTAATAATTGTGGATGCCAAATCTTTGAGTTTAGCGTGTATTTTTGACAAAGTGGTTTCGTCCGAAACAAGATTTTTTCCCAAGACGTCGGCTACTACATTTTTAGTAATGTCGTCTTTGGTGGGACCCAACCCGCCGGTGATTATTATAATCGATGAACGCGTCAGCGCTCTTTTGAGGGTTTTTTGCAATCTTATGGAATCATCGGCTACTGAAGTCTGATAATGCAGTTCTATCCCTAATTCCTGTATCTTTTCAGCCAAATAAGCGGCATTTGTATTGACCGTTTCGCCGCTTAAGAGTTCATCGCCTACGTTGATAATTTCTGCAGACATATCTCCTCGCTATACTCGGATTAAATTAAATATTAAAAATCAAATATCAAAAATGCAAATCAAAAATTAAAAATATACTTAACTTTTTGGATTTTAATATGTCATTTTGCTATTTACATTTTGATTTTTGATTTCTTTTGACGGAGCCGGGAGCCAGATTCGAACTGGCGACCTGAGCATTACGAATGCACTGCTCTACCAACTGAGCTATCCCGGCAGCTATGCAATATATAAGCTTTAGACCAAACGCACAAAAATATTATATCTTAATTGGGGGATTTTTGCTTAGAGTAAGCCGAACTATATTAGGGTTAAAACAACCCCAATTGTTTTTCTTTTTTCTGTGGTGTTTCGTTTGTCTTCTTATATACGGAAGCAAGAGGATTTTCTTTTACTTTATTTTCGGGTGGGGGAGAAGTCAGGAATGCATGCAGTTTCTTGAAATCTTCTTCCAACGCATCTATTAACCCGGGCTGATGCAGAGCCGCGGCCGGATGATAAAGAGGGAAGATATTAAGCCCTTCGCCTAATCTGTTTTCAGAGCCCGTTTTGAAGGGTCTGCCGTGTTCGGAACTTATGAACACTTTTCTTTGCATCATTTCCGCGAAGGAAAACCTGCCCAAAGTACATATGACTTTTGGTTTGATGATTTCTATCTGTTTAAGCAGATAGGATATACAGGTATTTATCTCTTCCGGCTGCGGGTCGCGGTTTCCCGGCGGGCGGCATTTTATTATATTTCCTATAAAAACATTTTTTCTTTCGAGTCCTATTCCTTTAAGAAGGTTATCCAGAAGTTTTCCCGCTTGTCCGACAAAAGGTCTTCCCTGAATGTCTTCGTGATATCCCGGGGCTTCGCCTATGAACATGATTTCCGCTTGGCTGTTTCCTTCACCCGGGACGGCATTGGTGCGGGTTTTATGGAGATGACATTTTTTGCATGTTCTTACTTCTTTTGCGATGTCATCTAAATTTTGCATTTTTATTTTTAAAAAAGGTTAACAGAAGTTAATATAGGTTAATAATAGTTAATAACGGTTGCTGTAAAAGTATTTTGTAACCTTTATTAACACTGTCTGCCGATAGGCAGACTTTTTAACCATTTTTAACTTTTAATTCCTAATCTTTGGAATATTTTATCTGCATTTTTAAGAAGGGACGAAAAGTCGAAACATGCGTCCAATTCTTTTTTGCTTAAACGACTGTTTAGTTCCTTGTTCTTATAAATCAAAGATTTGAAATCTTTTTTTGTGTCATAGCTTTCCAGCGCGTATTTTTGGACAAGATTATAAGCTTTGTCCCTGTTCATCCCTTTGTTTATAAGCGCAGTAACTATTTTTTGAGAGAAAATAAGCCCGCCGCTTAATCGCAGATTCTGTTTCATTTTTTCGGGATATACTTTCAGGTTTTCTATTATAAAAATAAATTTTTGCAGTGTGTAGTCTGTAAGGATGCAAGAATCCGGAATAATTATTCTTTCCGCCGAAGAATGTGAGATGTCTCTTTCATGCCAAAGCGGAATATTTTCAAGTGATACAAGCGCATTTGCCTTGATTATTCTCGCAAGCCCGCATATCCTTTCGCACAGAATAGGGTTTTTTTTATGCGGCATTGCAGAAGAACCTTTTTGCGTCTTTGTGAAGGGTTCCTCTACTTCTCTGACTTCTGTTCTTTGCAAATGTCTTATTTCAAGCGCAAATTTTTCTATTGAAGAAGCGATTAAAGCCAAACTCGAAAGAAATTCGGCGTGTCTGTCTCTTTGAACGACTTGAGTGGCAATCGGTTCCGGTTTTAATCCTAATTTCTTGAGAGTGGTTTCTTCCAACCGGGGGGAAGTATGAGTAAACGCTCCAACGGCGCCGGAAAGTTTTCCGTAACTTATTGTTTCCATGGCTTTTTTAAATCTTTCTATGTTCCTGTTCATTTCTTCGTGCCATAATGCAATTTTTAGACCGAATGTTATCGGTTGAGCGTGTATGCCGTGTGTTCTTCCTATCATTACCGTTTTTTTATATTTCAATGCCTGTTTTTTTAATATGGGCATTAATCTGTTTAGGTCTTTCAATATGATTTTACTTGCGTCTTTTATCTGGAGGGCAAGCCCTGTATCCATTATGTCCGAGGAGGTGAGCCCTAAATGTATATATCTTGCTTCATCGCCGACGATTTTTGCCAATGAATCCAGAAAAGCTATAACTTCGTGGTTGCTTGATTTCTCAAAAGCATGAATCATTTCTAGGTTTATTTTTGCTTTTTTCCTTATTTTTTCGAAACTTCCTTTTGGGATGATATTTTCTTTCTGCATTGCTTCGCAAGCTGCTAATTCTACTTCTAACCATTTTGCGTACCTATTTTTTTCTTCCCAAATGTTACCCATTTCTTTCAGAGTGTATCTTTCAAGCATTTTATTTCTCCACTGTTGCGGGGTTAAAAGGCGGATTAGGACTCCATTCTACGCGGAAATCCGCATATAGGATATTATATCCGTTCCTGTGTGATTTTGCCTGTTCATATGCTGCTGTCATGTCTACCATTAACCATGTTTGCGAGGGTTTTTGAATAGAGTATAAAGTCCTTGCGCTTGTTTCATCATTCCACAAGTAAGTCAATCCCATGTCTCTTAATTTTTGCGGAGCGGTCGGGCAAATAAATATTTCGTCAGGCATACCGTAATTGTGGAGGATGACTTTAATGCTTCTCGGGTCAGTGTTGGGATTTTCCGGGAAAAACTTTGCATTCGGCAGCCTCCCTTGTTCCAGTTCAAACATTTGAATTGCTGCGCCAATTTGTTTTAGATTGTTTAAACATTGAATTTCATATGCTTTATTTTTTACTCCGATATATGCGGCAGGGGATACGGCACCTAATATGGATGTTACTATCATTAGTTCTGTAAGGGTGAAACCAAGTTTTGATTTAATGGTTTTTTTAAACATTTACACCCCCTTTTCATAAAACTTTTTTTATATTTTTTCTATAAGAAGGATAAACTAACTTTTTTTCGGTTATAATGCAAGTAATCAGGGAATTCGGCACGACGTCAAAAGCCGGGTTATA
>JAQURI010000113.1 GCA_028715665.1 Candidatus Ratteibacteria bacterium | reverse complement strand
GGAGAGGTATCAAAGTTTTATATCCCAATTCTTTTAAGTCTGTCTCGGAAATTTCTCTTTCATATAGATTCTGTGCCTGCAGCATATCTTTGTTTACACCTTCAGACAACCCGACTCTCGTTATCTGGGATTCCACGGGTTTTATACCGCCGCTATAAGTTTCAATGTCTTGCGTATCGGATTTTATTAAAAGGACCAACTCGATCGGCTTTGTCTGCGGTATAGCGGGCGGAGCAACTCTTTTCTTCTCCATTGCTAACGATAACCGGACTTGGTTTTCCTTTATGTCCTCGGAAGGCGAAACGGTTTGTTCCGTCTTTGCCGGTCTTAATCGCTCATCTTCTTTCTCCACAAGTTTATCAACGGTCGTTTCTTCCCGTGACGACGGGACAAAAGCCGTCATTTTTTCAACTGGTTGCATTGTCTTAACGAGATAAATAACAAAAAACAACATTGCTGCCGCTCCCGCAATTTCAAACGGCACCTTTACTGTCACGGGAACGAATATTTTGCGTATTACTTTTTTGAATTTAGATTCTTCCTGCAAACGTTCATGTAAATCCTCAAGAAAATCTTTAGGCGCTTCTATTTTTTCGAGAGAGCCGATTTTCGCAAGATATGTTTTTAACAAACCAAGTTCTTCCGAACAACTCTTGCAGGTTTGAAGATGTTCCTCCACCGATTTCTTCAATTGTTCATCAAGGACTCCCTCGATATATTCGGATAAGAGTTCCTTAACTTTTAAGCATTCCATATCAAATCAACCCCTTTAATTTTCTCGCAAGTTTTTCTCTTGCCCTTGCGAGTTTCGATTTTACGGTGCCGAGATTATCGCCGGTTATACTTGCTATCTGTTCGTAAGACAGTCCTTCTATGTCCCGAAGGACAACGACTTCCTTATGCTCTTGGGACAGAGAATCTATCGCAGACTGAATAATCGCCGAACTTTCCTTCCTATCCAAAAAAGCAACGGGAGAAAGCGACTGGTCTGCTATCTCGACCGAATATGTTTTTCCGTCATCCAAATTCTTGGGTTCGTCAATCCTTATCGTTTCTCTTGAGCTTTTATATTCCGCCGATTTCAAGCGGTTTTTACATGTATTTACTGCTATCCTGTAAAGCCATGTCGAGAAAGACGATTGGGACTGGAACTTATTCAAAGACCGATAGACCTTTATAAATGTTTCCTGGGCACTGTCGTTGGCCTCTTCATAGTTTCCCAAAAAACGATAACATAAATTAAAAACCTTGTTCATATACCCGAGTATCAATTTATCAAACGCATTTTTGTCTCCCGCCTGAAATGCTTTAACCAATACCGTGTCGTTGTCGAATAATCTCCCTTGTTTATCTGTCTCTCCGTTCATTTAGACAATATTATATTCAAAAAGGTTCCAATCTTATTTCTTATTTTTCTTGTAGGAATTATTATACATGTTTCTCTTCGAACTTTACATTCGTTTTGTCAGGCGTGCGAAATGGGTAGGTTGTATCGGAGAAGAGGGGCTTGCCCAGTTAGAGATTTAATAAGTGCGTGTTAAATATTAAACGAAGTGGTTGTTGCTTATCTGACCAATGAAATATTCAGCAATTTTTAAAATCTCTAACTGGGTTTGATGACCTGTCGTTTCTGCTATATAATCACCCATTGACGGAGAAAAAGATGAAAAGAATAGGAGTAATGACTTCCGGCGGAGACGCGCCTGGAATGAATCCCGCGATAAGGGCGGTTGTAAGGACTGCTATAGGTCTTGGTATAGAGGTTTTTGGTGTAAAAGGCGGATACAAGGGACTGGCTGAAAACGATATATTCCAGATGACTTCCAGAAGCGTAAGCGGAATTATCGATTTGGGAGGGACGATCTTAAAAACAATACGTTTCCCTCAGTTCAAAGAAAAAAAGGTGAGAGAAAAAGCATATAAAAACTTGAAAGGCAATAAAATAGAAGGCCTTGCGATAATAGGCGGGGACGGTTCCGCGCAGGCAGCGTACATATTTTCCTCGGAATTTAATTTTCCTGTAGTCCTTCTACCTGCTTCTATTGATAACGATTTATACGGGACAGACTCCACAATAGGATTCGATACCGCAGTCAATACCGCAGTAGATGCAATCGACAGGATAAGAGATACAGCAACAAGCCACGAGCGGACATTCATCGTTGAGGTAATGGGCAGAGAACACGGAAACCTTGCTCTTGAGGTAGGGCTTGCCTGCGGAGCAGAAATTATTTTAATCCCCGAGATAAAAATAGATTGGGATAAGATTGTCGAAGAATTGGAAAACCAAAAAATACAAGGCAAATCGAGCTCTCTTATAGTACTTGCCGAAGGCGCAGGTAAAGCCGATGACGTAGCGAAATTACTGCAGTCAAGATTGCCGGAACAGGAAATCAGAGTCTCTGTCTTGGGATATATACAAAGAGGCGGCAAGCCCACTTCTGCAACAAGAAACCTTGCCACAAAATTCGGGGTGGAAGCGGTAAGAATGCTAAAAGAGGGCGTTCATGGTTCTATGGTAGGTTTTAAAAACGGGAAAATAGTTCGCATGCCTTTGAAAGAAGTAATATCTCAAAAAACGACTCCGCCGATAGAGAACCTGGAGATTGTTAAGTTAATGGATATTTAATCGTAACGCAGTTACGATTATCCCGCAGAGTATCGGAAAAATATCAAAGAGATTTTTCCGATGTCTTACGTTGCGGGATATACTTAAGTATAAATTTTGTTATAATGATGCCGATCAAAATATGAGCAATAAAATAAAAGTAATCGTATCCGGTGCCGCCGGAAAAATGGGTGTAGCCGTTATCGGGCTGATTCCTTTATACAAAAATATAGTCCTTACCGGAGCTATAGAAAAAAAAGGCCATCCGTTAATAGACCAGGACATCAGCAGTGTCTCGCATAAATTAAAAGGTGTAACAATTCTTGATGATTTAAGAGATGCTATAGGAAACTCGGACATAATTATAGAATTCACTAGTCCCGAAACAACATTAAAACATCTGGAAATCGCTGAGTCTTACCCCGGAAGAGCTTTTGTGATAGGCGTGACGGGTTTTACAAAAGAGCAGGAAGCAAAAATAAAAGAATATGCAAAAAAAATCGCATGTATCAAAGCTCCCAATATGAGCACCGGCATGAATCTTCTGTTTAATATCGTCGGGAAAGTAGCGAAAGTTTTAGGCGAAGATTATGATGCCGAAATCGTGGAAATACATCATAAAGCAAAAGTCGATGTCCCATCGGGAACAGCTAAAAGATTAGCTGAAGTAATAGTCCAAGCTTACGGTGAAAACTACGAAGATATAGTCAATTTCGGAAGAAAATCGCCGGGACCCAGACCTAAAGGCGAAATAGGAATTCATGCCGTAAGAGCCGGCAGTGTCATAGGCGAGCATAAAGTTATATTTGCAGGCGGCGGCGAACACATAGAAATAACCCATAGAGCGGAAAGCCGGGATGCTTTCGCACACGGAGCATTGAAAGCGGCACAGTGGGTAGCAGGAAGAAAACCGGGGCTATACGGGATGAATGATGTGCTGGGGTTGTAGAAATTTCAGGTTAACAATGGTTAATAATGGTTAATAAAAGTTAACAACGGTTACAAAAAGCAACCTATGTTAACCCATGTTAACCGATATTAACTTTTGTTAACTTTCTTTTTGAATGATTATTGAATCTTTCCCCTACTCTTATTCCCCGATAGACGTATTCAGAAACTTCAAGGATGAACCTTATTCAGCGCTTCTATTAAGCGGAATAAAAAATTCTAAATGGGGAAGATATTCTTTTCTGACCGCTTTTCCCTATATGGTTTTTAAATCGAAAGGTAAAGAAACATCTATCATGGTTGACAACGAAGAAACAAAAAAGAAAGGCAATCCTTTTAACATTCTGCGTGAAATCTATACGGAACAATCCGGCAGGCAAAATCTGCCTTCATCGCTTCCTTTCACGGGCGGAATATTAGGCTATTTCGGTTATGACATGGGCTTCACGCTTGAAAAAATACCCCAATATGCGATAGATGATTTAAAACTACCCGATTGCATTTTGCCTTTCTACGACTGGGTTTTATACTGGGACCACAAAACAAAAGAAAGTTTTCTGCTTTGGATGGGAACGGACAAAAACAAAAAAAATAAAATAAAAGAATTATTAAATAAAAACGTAAGTTACTCAGAAAAAGAAACCTCTTTCTATAATAATTACTCTAATTTTCAGTCAAATTTCGAAAAAGAAGATTATCTCAATGCTATAGTAAAAGCCAAGGACTACATAAAACAAGGCGACATATTTCAGGTAAACCTGTCACAGCGTTTTTCATGTCCTTACAATGATTCCGCTTTTGAATTATTCGAAAAACTTGCATTCATAAATCCTGCTCCTTTTTCCGCTTTCTTAAACTTTCCCGAAGTTTCGGTAATAAGTTCATCCCCCGAAAGATTCTTATATTTAAACAGAAACAAAATTCACACCCGCCCGATAAAAGGCACGCGCCCAAGAGGCAAAAACAAAGAAGAAGATAAACGGCTCGCGGAAGAATTATTAAATTCGGCAAAAGACCGCGCCGAACTCATTATGATTGTTGACCTTGAAAGAAACGATTTGGGCAAATTCTGTTATTATGGAACCGTTAGGGTCCACCCCGTTGGTAAGAAATCCTTTAATAGGATTTCTAACGGGGCGGAGAAACTTATTGAGCTCGAAATGCATCCTACCGTATTCCATACCGTAAGCACCGTTAAAGGAATCGTTGCAGACGGAATAACGCCTGTCGATTGCGCCAAATACTGTTTTCCGGGAGGTTCAATCACGGGCGCTCCGAAAGTCCGTTCTATGGAAATAATAGAAGAACTCGAGCCGACAAAGAGAAATATCTACACGGGCGCAATCGGCTACATCTCGTTTAACAAGAGAATGGACTTGAATATTGCAATCCGCACAATCATAATACGCAATAACGTCGCATATTTTCAGGTGGGCGGAGGAATCGTAGCTGACTCCGACCCAGAA
>JAQURI010000112.1 GCA_028715665.1 Candidatus Ratteibacteria bacterium | reverse complement strand
ATTTAGAAATGGCTAAAGAATATTTGACACTAAGAGAAATATCCGGGCCGCTTGTGCTCGTGGAAGAAATTTCGGGAGTTAAATATGACGAATTGATAGAGCTTACCACGGCTTCCGGCGAAAAACGAAGGGGAAGGGTCTTGGAGGTTTCTTCCGATAAAGCATTGGTCCAGCTCTTTGAGGCCTCCGGCGGTATTGATATAGAAAAAAGCCGAGTGAAGTTTTTAGGAAAGGGAATAGAATTAGGAGTGTCTTCGGATATTTTGGGAAAGGTTTTCAACGGACTGGGAGAACCGCTGGACGGAAGTTTCGAAATAATTCCCGAAAAATATTTGGATATAAACGGAAGCCCGATAAATCCGATTGCGAGAGATTATCCCAATGAATTTATACAAACCGGCATTTCGGCCATAGACGGATTGAACACATTGGTCAGAGGGCAGAAACTCCCTATTTTTTCCGGCTCGGGACTTCCCCACTCCAGGGTCGCAGCGCAAATAGTAAGGCAAGCGGAAATATTGGGTAAAAAAGAGAAGTTCGCGGTTGTTTTCGGCGCCATCGGTATTACTTTCGAGGAAATAGATTTCTTCATAAAGAATTTCTCCGAAGGAGCGGCAATGGAAAGAACCGTCCTTTTCATAAATAAAGCCGATGACCCTGCAATAGAAAGAATCGCAGTTCCGAGAACAGCACTTACTGCGGCTGAATTTTTGGCTTTCGAACACGACATGCATGTTCTTGTAGTTTTAACGGATATGACTAATTACTGCGAAGCGCTCAGACAAATTTCAGCAGCAAGAAAAGAAGTTCCGGGAAGAAGAGGTTATCCCGGATATATGTACACAGACCTTGCGAGTATATATGAACGAGCAGGAAGAATAAAGGGCAGAAAGGGTTCGATTACGCAAATGCCCATTCTTACGATGCCCGAAGACGACAAGACACATCCTATACCCGACCTTACCGGTTACATCACTGAAGGACAAATAATTCTTTCAAGAGACCTGCACAGAAAAGGAATCTTCCCGCCGATAGACGTAATGCCTTCTCTGTCGCGGCTTAAAGACAGGGGAATCGGAAAAGGTAAAACAAGAGAAGACCATTCGGACCTTTTCAACCAGCTTTTTTCCGCTTATGCCAAAGGCAAACAAGCGCAGGAATTGGCAGTAATCATGGGACAGGAAAGCTTGTCCGACTTGGATAAAATTTATCTCGATTTTGCTCTGACTTTCGAGAAAGAATATGTCCAGCAAGACGAATTTAAATCAAGAACAATAGAGGAAACTCTCAATTTGGGCTGGAAACTGCTTGCTAAACTACCCAAAGAAGAACTCAAACGAATACGACCCGAATTTATTGAAAAATACCTGCCCGCCAATCTTTAGTGGCGGAACTGCCCCGTTAGAAATTTAAAAACCACCAAAATAATTATTAATCAGATTAGCATTTATTGCTTTGTATAGCACATTAAAAGCAACTCATTAAATTTCCTTACGGGGTAAACCCGCTAATCCATAGAAATTCCCCATTTTGAAAATATATATTGCAACCTTGTCTTTTTTTTTATATTATGCACACATCACTATACATCAATCCTATTAAAATGAAAGAGGAGAGTTTACGATGCGAAGAAAATCCATTATCTCTCCGGAAATAGAGGAAATTTTAAAACTACCCAATAAAGACGAAGAGATTAGAAATCTATTCATGGATTTGCATCCGCGCGATATTTTTACGCTCTGCGAAGATTTAGAACCGCAGCAAAACGCTCAAATAATCATCGCGTTGGGAAGTCCCGTCGGGATTGAGTTCTTCCAATATTTCAAAACAAGATTACAGAGGGGAATTTTCCAACATTTTTCTAAAGAATGGATGGCAAAAGTATTGGAAAATATGGCTCCAGATGAAAGAACAGACTTCATAAGAGCACTTTCCAAAGAAAAGACAGAACAGATTTTGCCTCTTATCGCCCAAGCCGAACGCAACGACATAAAAAAACTTCTTCAATACAAAAAAGATTCCGCGGGGTCCATCCTTACTACGGAATACGCTTTCCTCCCGCAGGATATAACCGCAAGCGAAGCTATAAACCAAATTAAAAGGCAGGCTTTCGACAGGGAAACTATTTACTATATTTATGTGATAGACAATGAACGCAAACTCCTCGGATTTGTTTCCCTAAAAGATATATTAGTCGCTAACGGGAACGAATTAATTAAGGACATAATGAATACAAATATTATCACCGCGCATGTCGATGATGACAAAGAACAAGTGGCAAAAAAACTATCCGATTATGACTTATTGGCAATACCTATCGTAGATGCAGACAATAAACTTATCGGTATCGTAACTGTTGACGACGTGGTTGACGTCATACAACAGGAGCACACTGAAGATATCTATAAATATGGCGCAGCAGGCGATTACGTCGACTATATGGGGTCTCATCCCCGCCTAATCGCAAAACAGAGGATAATGTGGTTACTCGTTTTGGTGGCTATGGGTTTTATTTCGGGAATGATAATGGAAAGGCATGCTTATCAACTACAGGCAGTCATAGCTCTTGCATTTTTTATCCCGCTGCTTTCTGGTTCTGGAGGAAACGCCGGGACTCAGTCATCCACGGTTATTATCCGGGGATTGGCAACCGGAGAAATTCATATAAAGGATATTTTAAAAATATTCTTTAAGGAACTATCTATAGGCGGCATGGTGGGAATAGCTATGGGAATATTGGCTGCATTAAGAGCCCTGGTTTTGAATAAAGACATGCTTCTTGCCTTAACTGTCGGCAGTGCAATGATTGCAACCGTCATAGTTGCGACTACACTCGGAGCGCTTTTACCCTTATTATTCAAAAAAATGAAGTTAGACCCTGCTTTAATGTCCGGACCATTTATAGCAAGTATCGTGGATATAGTATCTCTTTTAGTTTATTTTAGGATTGCAGTATTGGTTTTCCAATAAATTCTTATAATCTCAAATTCTTTCCGACTAAATTGATAAAAAATTAACGCTGTGTTATTATCCCGACCATGAATATTTTGGAAGAGAAAGTATTGGTTTTGAATAGACTTTGGCAGGCAATAAATGTATGCAGCGCAAAGCGCGCTATATGCTTCCTTTATACAGGACATGCCAAAGCTGTGGAATCCAGAAACGGCAATTATGAATTATATGATTTCCCAAAATGGCTGGAGTACTCCCAAAATAATTTCTTTTCGGGAACTACATCAGACATAGGAAACGACAATAACGATTTTATACATTCCGTTTCTTATCTGGTCAAAAAACCCAACATAATAATCTTAAGCTTTTATCTGGGTTATCCAAATTTGAGAATTAAGTTATCCAGAGAAAACATTTATAAAAGAGATAAATACACTTGCCAATATTGCGGCACTAAACTAGACCAAAAAAAACTGAATATCGACCACATACTTCCCAGACACAGGGGAGGAAAAACAACATGGACAAATGTTGTTACCTGCTGTTTTAATTGCAATTTAAAAAAGGGTGGGAAAATTCTGTCTGAAACCAATATGAAACTTTTACAGAAACCTCGCGCACCCTTGCGTTATCCCCTGCAAAACCTGCATATTGAAACACGAGAAAATAATAGCTGGGCCCATTTTGTCGATTTTAATAAATGGGAAGTAGAGATAGGAGAAAATAGAGAACATCTACCCTCCTCAAAACAGGCAAGTTTAACAGAAAATAGAATACAGGGAATCCTAACAACTAATATATGATTTTGCCTTCCGACTTTTAAAATGCAGATAAAATGTCCCCAATGCGGCAAAAAGATGAAAGAAGACAAAATTCATTCGTCGCCTTACTTTCCTTTTTGCAGCAGAAGATGTAAATTGGTTGATTTGGGAAGATGGTTAGATAATAAATATAGAATAGTTTCGCCTTTAAACAATGAAAACGAAAAAACCAAAAACGATGATTGAAATGAAAGTTGAGAGTATATTGTTTGATACAAAAAGCAATATGCCCATAGTAGTCCTTAAAAGCAAAACTGACAATAAATCCTTGCCGATTGGGATTGGGGTTTTCGAGGCCAGCGCCATCGCTATAAAATTGGATGGCGTAAACTCTGCTCGTTTCCTAACTCATGACCTAATAAAATCAATCATTGAGAAACTAAAAGCTAAAGTCTCCAAAATTTACATAAATGGGTTGAAAGATAACACTTTTCATGCTAAAATTCTTCTTGAAGCGGCTCAAAAAAAATTAAATATAGACTGCAGGCCTTCGGATGCGATAGCTCTTGCGGTTAGAACCGATTCGCCTATATTTGTGGAAGAAAGGACAATAATTAATAGAGCCGGGAAAAAAGATTTGAATATTTTCCTTAAGTCTTTAAAAATAAGGGAGTTCGGCAAATATAAAATGTAATCCTTAACCCTATCAGCAAGTTTTCCCAAGAAAACTCTGATAGAAAAAAAGAGGTAGAAAAATGGACAAAGTCGCAAAGATAGTAGCAATTTTAGTTTTTGTAGTTTCAATAGGTTTTTTATTTTTTGCTGCCAAAACCATCGATAGAATCGAAATGCAAAAAAACCTAATAGCATCCCTGCAAGATAATATTTCATCGCTGCAGAATACCATCAATTCCTTGACAGAAACCATCAATCTGGCAAGAGATGAAATAACTTCGTTAAGAACGCTGGCAGAACAACTTAGGCAAGAAATAGCAAAAGCGATAGCAGATAAGGAAAAAGCAGAAAAAGCATTGGCAGAAGCACAGATTGAAAACAAAAAATTAAAAACCGAACTGCAAGAAGCACATGCAAAAATCACCATGTTAACAATACAAATGGAAGAACGACAACAGGGAGGCGGCATAGATATATCATTAGAAGGACTGACCTTGGAAGAAATGGTAGCGGAATTGACGCGGCAGCTTAAGGAAACAGAAAACAAACTCTCCATTGCCCAAGACCAACTTGCAACTCTTGAATCTCTGGGCATATTATTGGAAAGAGAATCGCCGGTTTTATCCGGAGAGGGAACACCTCAAATTATTAAAGAAACCGAAGGGAAAATCATAGACATTAAATCGAACGGTATAGTGTCTATCAATTTCAAAGGC
>JAQURI010000111.1 GCA_028715665.1 Candidatus Ratteibacteria bacterium | reverse complement strand
GGACTGTTGTTTTTTAAAATCGGAGAGCAGTGGGGTTTAAATCCTCTCGGCGACCAA
The DNA here is from genome assembly GCA_028715665.1 of Candidatus Ratteibacteria bacterium. Classification (GTDB taxonomy): domain Bacteria; phylum CAIJMQ01; class CAIJMQ01; order CAIJMQ01; family CAIJMQ01; genus CAZNJA01. The sequence continues at coordinate 5,068 of JAQURI010000111.1, read as the reverse complement.
GTCGGACGTAATTCGGTCATTTCGTTTACGAAGCAGGGTTTTGAGTCGCTGGTTCAGGGACTGCCGCCTGGCGGCCGCTACGGACAATTCTGGGGAAGAATAATTGTTATGCTCTTCGGATTTATTGCCGGATACGGCGCTACCCTTGCAGAACCGGCGTTGTCGGCGCTCGGTATAACAGTGGAAGATGTCACAGCCGGCGCTTTCAAGAAGTTTCTGGTTATGCAGACTGTGGGAATTGGCGTGGGGATTGGCCTTTTAATCGGAGTTGCGAAAATATTATTCGGCTGGCCGACGATGTGGATTGTTGCTCCGAGTTACGCATTGGCGATGCTCCTAACGTTATTCAGCGATGAAAAATATGTGAATATCGGCTGGGACTCCGGCGGAGTTACGACAGGAGATATCACTTCGCCGGTGCTGATAGCGCTTGGTCTTGGTGCGGCAACGGCGACAGGCGCGCTCGATGGATTTTCGCTGATTGCCATGGGTTCGATATGGCCGTGCATTGCGGTGCTTGTTATGGGTCTTATTGTAAATAAAACGACTCCGTTCATACGGGAAGAGAAGTCCGCAGAAAAGAAACAACAATCGTAAATTAAAAATATATCCAAGGAGAATTGTATGGGAGAAAACAAAAGCAGAGCATCAAAGATGATTATAGCTATCGTACAGAGAGGCAAAGCAGACGACATAGTGTCTGCCGCCATCAAAGCCGGCGCGCCCGCAGCCACCGTTTTTTTCGGCAGGGGATTAGGAATTAGAGAACGGCTCGGACTGCTGGGGTTTGCCATTCAGCCGGAAAAAGAAATCATCATGATTATTTTGGAGGAATGGTTGGTTGACCGGGTTATGTCGGCGATGGTGGAAGCAGGCAATTTAGACCAACCCGGCATAGGATTTATCTTTAAAGTTCCGGTTGAACAGGCGGTGGGTATGTTAGAAGCCCAAGAAATAGTGAAAGGAAAAGGCTGAACTGTAACACCATCAAGGACGGAGAAGAAACGCTGAAACAATATGGATGTAGATTCTCTGGTTTTCAATGAAGATTAAAAAAACAGAAGTATTGCCGGGCACGATCAGGATAAAGACCTCTAATTTAGGAGTCTATGAAAAAACAAAGAGGTCATGGAAGAAGTCGTCCGAGATTTTTCCGGAAGCAATGCTCATAATCAAACTGTTCAGAAAGAACAAGAGATTTTCGGTTCTGGTGGACAAAAAAAATCCAAAATTTCTTAAGGGGCAGCTGGCGCCAAACGGCATAACTCAAGGGGCAAGAATAGCAGTTTTGCCGAACGGCAAAAAATTGAGCAAGGCGTTTTCGCTCTTTGCTCCGCATTTAATGATCCATGATGAAACTACAAAATATCACTGGGACATCATATACAAAAACGTCGGCGGCACCTATTCATACCTCTACGCTCTCGACAAGGTCAAGAAATTCAGGAGGAAAAAATACCATATTGTCGAAGAGTTCGGAAAGTATTGTCCGAAACTTATGCTTAAGGTTTATGACGCCCTAAAAGATAAAGATGACCATATGGCTCTGCCGATGTTCACGCTTTTGAAAACTTATATGCGGGTAGGAAACGAAATATACTATAAGCTTCACCGCCACAAGGGGCTGGTGACGATGAAGAAGGAAGATATAACTATAGAAGGTAAAAAAGTCACTTTTACCTATATAGGAAAAGGCGGGGTGCCGACAAGCATTATGGCAGTATTCCCGCAAGTTTACATTGATAGGATGGAAAGTCTTCTCCAGGACATCGGTAACTCTTCATTTGTGTTTACCAATCCCAATACAGGCCATCCCCTGAAAGAAGAACATTTCAGGAAAGCGTTTAAGAAATACTGCGGTAAGGAATTCTATCCCCATATCGTGAGGAGTTTTTATGCTACCCGCAGGGTAAAGAAATTTTTGGCCGGCCATGAACCGATAACCAGGAAAAACGTTCATAAACTTTTTTATTCCATTGCCGAGATTTTGGGGCATAAACGCTTTATCAAGAAGGACGGGACGTGGAGGGAAAACTACACCGTAACCGTAAACCACTATGTCCAGCCGGAAATCCTGAAAAAAATCAATTTATTTTTGACCTAATTTATCTGTGGATAGAATAGAATTTGTTGAAGTATCCGATCCCGGTCTCATTAAGATTGTTGAGAAGCTCGCGCGTAGTATCTGGCGCCAACATTATGTCCCGATAATTGGCAAAGACCAGGTTGAGTATATGCTTGAAAAATTCCAATCGAAAGAAGCCATCTTAAATCAAATCAAAAAAGAAGGATATCATTATTATTTATTGCGGGACATAAGCAATGACAATTGGATAGGATATGTCGGAATTGTCCATAAACAAAATGAATTATTCTTGAGCAAATTATATATTGCTGTTGAAGAACGCAGTAAGGGATACGGAAAACGCGCCGTTGAGTTTATTGAAACGCTCGCAAGACATAAAGGGCTTGACAAGATAAGTCTTACCGTAAATAAGAACAATAAAGATTCAATCGGCGTATATAAGAATCTCGGATTTGTTATCACGGATTCTCTTGTTACCGATATCGGTAACGGGTTTGTAATGGATGATTACAGAATGGAAAAATCCATAACTGGACCTCGAGGTCGTTTCTCCGCTTCTTCATCAGAAAACCGCGGGAAGTAATCTCTCAAAATAGCCAAATTCCTTTAGAACTACTATAATAATATGTACTGATACAAATTATGTTTTTTAAAACCGCAAACGTTCTCAAGATCTAAACAATTTTGGAGGGTATATGAAAATTTCTGTCGGAGCTAAAACTATTGTTTTCCCGCACCCGGTCTTTGTCGTAGGAACATACAATGAAAATGGGAAGCCGAATGTCATGACGGCTTCTTGGGCGGGTATATGTTGTTCACAGCCTCCATGTGTTTATGTCGCTCTGCGGGAAGCTACATATACGTATGATAATATTCGAAGACGCAGGGCATTTACCGTAAGTATTCCTTCTGAAAAACATGTCAGGGAAGCCGACTATTTCGGAATAGTCTCAGGCAGGACAGAGGATAAGTTTTCAGATATGAAGCTTACTCCTGTAAAAAGCGATTTAGTGGATGCGCCGTATGTCAAGGAATTCCCCGTTGTTTTGGAATGCGTTTTGTTTAAGGCCGTTGAACTGGGATTGCATACGCAATTCATAGGAGAAATAAAAGACGTAAAAGTTGAGGACACGGTCCTTAAAGAAAACATGCCTGATATCGAGAAAATAAAACCGCTAATTTTTAATTCTGCAGACCGTACTTATTACGGGATGGGTAAATATCTGGCAGATGCATTTAGTATCGGACGTGAGAAAAAATAGTAATTGGGGAATTTTTTATGAAATACAGAAGATTCGGAAAACTTAATGAACAAGTGTCTGCTTTGGGGTTCGGCTGTATGCGTCTTCCTACGACAGACGATAAAGGCAGAGACGGAGCAATTAACGAGAAAGAAACGATTCGTATGGTTCGCTCCGCAGTTGACCGCGGCGTAAATTATATCGACACTGCGTATCCGTATCATAACGGCGCAAGCGAAATTGTAACTGGCAAGGCGTTAAAAGACGGATATAGAAAAAAAGTTAAACTCGCCACAAAATCTCCTCTGTGGGCCGTTAATTCAGCCGACGATTTCGATAAATTTTTAAACGAACAAATGCGGAAATTACAGACCGAGCATATAGATTTTTATCTTTTGCATTCCGTGGATAAAAAAAGATGGGAAAATACGGTGCTCAAATTTAACCTTCTGAAAAAAGCGGAAGACGCCATTAAATGGGGGAAAATAGGCCATTTGGGTTTTTCATTTCACGATGAAGCAGGTCCGTTCAAAATGATAGTTGACGGTTACGACAATTGGGAATTTTGCCAGATACAATATAACTATATGGATACCGAAAGTCAGGCGGGAACCAATGGGCTTAAGTACGCTGCATCAAAAGGGCTTGCAATTGTCGTGATGGAGCCATTGCTGGGCGGACGGCTTGCCAACCCGCCCAAAGAAGTGAAGAAAATTTTCGAAGAATATACCGTTAAGTATTCTCCCGTCCAGTGGGCATTGCAATGGGTATGGAACCATCCCGAAGTTTCATGCGTGCTTAGCGGCATGAGCAATATGCAACAACTTGACGAAAATATTCAGAGCGCCGACACGCTTAGCGACAAGCCCCTTTCGAACGAAGATTTGAAACTTATCGAACAGGCGCGTAAAGGTTTTCTAAAACGACAAGTCATTCCCTGCACTAAATGCGGTTATTGCGTGCCTTGTCCGAAAGGCGTGGATATTCCCGGGGTTATAGACCTCTATAATAGCGCGGTTATCTATGATGATGTCGGCACTTCCCATTTTGCCTATACGCACTTTGTCCCGGAAGAAAAACGCGCGAATATGTGCGACAAATGCGGCGTCTGCGAAGAGAAATGCCCGCAGTCAATCAAACCCGGCAAATTGATGGACAACATACACAAAAAGCTAAAATAATTAGTTTCGCAACATCTATGTAAATCTTTCCGTTTTTTTCTTTCAAATACTTGACAATTCAACTATTGTGTAGTAAACTATCATAACAAAATTGAAACTGTTATGGAACCGTTAAGACGTTTTGGTATTGAACTTAGCAAAGAAAATTATCGAGAAGCCGCAATCTATGGTTTGGCTTCCATTTACTTGCAAAGCTATAAGGAGTTCTCGGATTATCTGAAACCTTACGACCTTACTCTCGCCAAATTCAACGCCTTGATGGTGATAGAACATCAGGGAAAAGAGAAAGGTTTGAGTCAAATAGAAATCGGTAAATTATTGATTGTTACGGCATCCAATATTACAAGGCTTATAGATAAACTTGAAAAAGAAAAATTAATTGAGAGAGTAAGCCAGAAAGGCGACCGCAGAATTAATCTGGTCAGGATAACCCAAAAAGGGACTGACCTTTTGGAAGAAATTTGGCCCGGATACTGTGCAAAAATCAAAGAATTGACCACGCACATGAATAAAAAAGAATTAAGCCGAATTTCCGGACTTATTTTGAAATGAACCGAAAA
>JAQURI010000110.1 GCA_028715665.1 Candidatus Ratteibacteria bacterium | reverse complement strand
CAATCAACCGAAAGTATCCGTGTTTTGCCCTTGTTCAAAAAAGAAATAACTTCTTTTAAAAATCCTTTTACTTCTCCCTTGAGACGTGGCCCTATAAGGGCGTCGATTATCAAATCTGCAAAAAAAATATCTTTTTTTTGTTTGATAAGAGCGGAATTATCATTTACAAATGCAAACTGGATTTTCTTCTTCTTTAAAAGTTCTAAATTTCGGGATGTGTCTTCGCTTAATTTTCTCGAAAAAAGAAATACTTTGACTCTATAATTTTTTTTAGCCAAATACCTTGCTGCAACCAACCCGTCTCCGCCGTTATTTCCGCCTCCGCAACATATGCAAACAGTCGCCGCCGCCTTATGGCTTTGCCGACGAAGCAAAGAATCTTTTTTTATAATCTTTATTGCTACTTCACTGACTTTTTTACCCGCGTTTTCCATCAACTCAAGAGATTTAATCCCGTAATCCGAAATTGCCTTCTTATCTATTTCTTGCATTTGAGAAGAAGTGACAATTTGCATATTAACTCCTAATTAAATCCAGCATTTCCTTCACGGCATTTTCTAATCCCACAAAAACTGCACGCGAAATAATGGAGTGTCCTATGTTAAGTTCTTCCATGAAAGGAACCGAAACAATAGGTTTCACATTTTCGTAATTTAGCCCGTGACCTGCATAAACTCCCAAATCTAAAGTATGAGCCAAATCCGCCGTTTCAATTATTTTTTCGAGTTCTTCCTGTTGTTTTTTCCCTTCCGTATTTGCGTATTTCCCCGTGTGTATTTCAATAGCATCGGCTCCTATTTCTTTGCTTGCTTTTATTTGGGCAGATAAAGGTTCAATAAAGATACTGACCGATATACCGCTTTTTTTCAAAGACAAAATACTTTTTTCAAGCAACGATTTATTACCGCTTACATCCAATCCGCCTTCCGTAGTAACTTCCTGCCTTTTTTCCGGGACCAAAGTGGCCTGATGTGGTTTCAACTCGCAAGCGATTTTTACAATTTCCGAAGTAGCGGCCATTTCCATGTTAAACTTTATGGCTATATTTTTTTTAATTAAATTCATATCTTCATCCTGAATATGTCTTCTGTCTTCGCGAAGATGTGCGACGATGCTATCGGCCCCGGCACGCTGGCAAATCTTAGCCGCTTCAACGGGGTCTGGTTCAAAAGTTCTACGCGCTTGTCTTAATGTAGCAACATGGTCTATGTTTACCCCTAACTTAAGCAACATATCCTCCTTAAAATTTATCTGTATCAATCAGGGAGTGGGCTCCAATAACTCCTGTTTTTCTTCTTTTTTGATAAGAGTATTGGAACCAAACGGACTTGCAGATTTGTCAAAGATGGTAACGATTATTCTGGCGGGCTCAATTTTATTAATATCGAAATCTTTTGGAATTATGTTTTCGATGGATAATTCATAAGTTGCGGGAAGCAGATTATCTAAATTCACAAATAAAAGTATATCGTCACGGTTTATATTTCCCGCATTGCGTTTGTAACTGTAGAGCACGACATTTGCTTTATCTGGTTTTATGTCTACATTAAACTCTTTTGCCGGTAAACCCATTACTCTTATCGGTATATCATCAAATGTTACTTCCTTTGTCTTCCACAGTAACCCTCGCTCAAGCTCTCCTGTAACATAAAGCCACAGAATAAGGGATAAAACTAGAGAAATTATTTTAAAATGTAAATTATTTGCAATCCGCTTCATGTCATTTCCCTCGAGTTGTCCATCTTACAAAGAACTTATTTGAAGAGACGGTTTTTTTATTCGATAATTTTACTATCTCATCTCTTAAGGATATCCCGTCCAAATCAGTCCTGATACTGCCTCGCAAAGCCAATGAAATTTTCCCCGTCTCTTCGGACACAACCAGAATCGCGGCATCCGTTTCTTTTGATAGAGTAAGAGCTGCGCGATGCCTTGAACCCATATGACGTATATCCAAATCTTCTTCTTTTATCGGCAATATACAATTTGAAGCTGCAATTCTATCATCTTCAATTATAACCGCCCCATCATGCAGGGGGGTATGAGGAGTAAAAATGGAAATCAAAAGTTCAGAGGAAACTCTGGCGTCGATAGTTACACCGCTCTCCATATAATCTCTCAAGCCCACTTCCTGTTGAATGACTATCAACGCACCGTATTTATTTCTTGAAAGAAAATTTACCGCGTTTATGATTTCGTCAATAACACTTTCCTGTTCGTCCCAAAAGAAAAACGGCGTTTTGCCTATTCTCGCCAATCCCCTTCTTATTTCCGGCTGAAACACAATAATTAAAAATATAGCCCAGGCAACAAATAAGTTTTTAAGTATCCACGATATAATTTCTAAATGTAATATTTGGGAAATAATACCCGCAAAAATTATAACCAATAGCCCCAAGAGAACTTGTAATGCCCTGCGTCCTTGAATAAACAACAAGAAACGATAAATTATAAAACTCAATATGAGTATTTCTAATATATCCTGCCACCTGATAGTTATTCCGCCCAAGTCCATAATAAAATTTTTTTAGTATGTTAAAGTTTTTTTAATTACTTTAGATTATACTTAAATTGTAGAAATAAAAAAAGCCTCGCAATAACCAACTCTCCCATTCCATCGCAGGAATAGTACCATCGGCCCCCGAAGGCTTAACGGCCGTGTTCGAAATGGGAACGGGTGTTTCCCTCCGAGGTATAATCACGAGGCAAAAATTAATTAAGACAACGTCCTGACGTTACGTCGGGACAAAGTGTATTGGTTGATGAAAAAACCAAATGAAATTCTACAAATAAAGTCGAACGGCAATTAGTGTCAGTAGGCTGAAAATGTTACCATTCTTACACCACTGATCTATCAAACTCGTCATCTTCGAGTTGCCTTCAGGGATATCTAATCTCGGGGAGGGCTTCGCACTTAGATGCTTTCAGCGCTTATCCGCACCGAACATAGCTACCCAGCGATGCTCTTGGCAGAACAACTGGTGCACCAGAGGTTCGGCTGTCCTGGTCCTCTCGTACTAAGGACAGAATCCCTCAAATATCCTACGCCTGTGGCAGATAAGGACCGACCTGTCTTGCGACGGTCTAAACCCAGCTCGCGTACCGCTTTAATGGGCGAACAGACCAACCCTTGGGACCTACTTCAGCCCCAGGATGCGATGGGCCGACATCGAGGTGCCAAACCTGGTCGTCGATATGGACTCTCGGACCAGATAAGCCTGTTATCCCCGGAGTACCTTTTAGCCGTTGAGCGATGGCGTTTCCACACACAACCACCGGATCACTAAGCCCCGCTTTCGCGTCTGCTTGACCTGTCGGTCTCGCAGTCAAGCTCCCTTATGCCTTTATACTCTACGCACGATTGCCGACCGTGCTGAGGGAACCTTTGGACGCCTCCGTTACTCTTTGGGAGGCAACCGCCCCAGTTAAACTGCCCATCAAGCGCTGTCTTTCATGTGGATAACACATGGAATTAGAATTTCGGCGCAATAAGGGTGGTATTACACTGTTGGCTCCCTCCGACCTGGCGGCCGGAGTTCAAAGCCTCCCACCTATTCTCTACATATTGAACTAAAATTCAACGCTAAATTGCAGTAAAGGTTCCGGGGTCTTTCCGTCTTGCCACAGGTAAAGGGCATCTTCACCCGCAATTCAATTTCACCGAGTCCCTCGTTGAGACAATGCTCAAATCGTTACGCGATTCATGCGCGTCGGAACTTACCCGACAAGGAACTTCGCTACCTTAGGACTGTTATAGTTACAGCCGCCGTTTACCAGGGCTTCAGTTCACCGCTTCTCCCCCTACTTTTTTGCAAAAGTAAAAGGGGGATGACAGCTCGCCTTAACCTTCCGGCACCGGGCACGCGTCAGTCCCTATACATCCTCTTGCGAGTTAGCAGGGACATGTGTTTTTAGTAAACAGTCGCTTGAGCTTTTTTACTGCGGCCCCAACCTAAGTCAGGGCACCCCTTCTCCCGAAGTTACGGGGTCAATTTGTCGAGTTCCTTAACGAGGGTTCACTCGAACACCTTAGGATATTCTCCTCACCCACCAGTGTCGGTTTATAGTACGGGCATCTTTCTTCCTTGCTAGAGGTTTTTCTCGGTAGAATTTTTAATCAGTTTGCTCGCGCCGTAGCTTGAGCTCCCCATCATCTTCCAATAGTTTGTTCTCTGGATTTGCCTAAGAGACTATCGGAAGACTTGGACTCTGACAACCTTAACAGAGATGATTATACTTTCTACGTCACCCCATTGCTCAAATGGAAGCAAGATGGCTCCAGAATTTTGACTGGATGTCCATCGCCTACGCCTTTCGGCCTCGGCTTAGGCCCCGGCTAACCTCCGGATGATTAACATTGCCGGAGAAACCTTGGGTTTACGGTGTTCCGTTTTTTCGTCGGAATTAACGCTACTCATGCCGGCATCTTCTCTTCTCTACAGTCCACCCTGTTTCGCAGCAGAGCTTCGCTCCGTAGAGAATGCTCCTCTACCACCCCCGACTTGCGTCGGAGATCCATAGCTTCGGTGACAGGCTTTAGCCCCGTTGAATTTTCGGCGCAGAAACACTTGACCAGTGAGCTGTTACGCACTCTTTAAAGGATTGCTGCTTCTAAGCCAACCTCTTGGTTGTCTCAGTATTTCCACAACCTTTTCCACTTAGCCTGTTCTTGGGGACCTTAGCTGATGATCTGGGCTGTTTCCCTTTCGACTGTGAAACTTATCTCCCACAGTCTGACTCCCGTAGGTAAAAAGCAAAGGTATTCGGAGTTTGATTGGGTTTAGGAACCCGGTAAGGGTCCTTAGCCCAGCCAGTGCTCTACCTCCTCTGCGTATCCTACGAGGCTATACCTAAATATATTTCGAGGAGAACCAGCTATTGCCGAGTTTGATTAGTCTTTCACCCCTATTCACAGCTCATCCCCTAGGTTTGCATCCCTAGTGGGTTCAAGCCTCCTCCCGAGATTAGTCGGGATTCACTTTGGCCATGAGTAGATCACTCGGCTTCGGGTCTACTGAATACAACTAAATCGCCCTATTAGGACTCGCTTTCGCTACGGCTACAGAAGAGTATTCCTTAACCTCGCTGCATTCAGTAACTCGCCGGCCCATAATGCAAAAGGTACGCCGTCACTCGGCGCATACGAATATGCGCTCTGCT
>JAQURI010000109.1 GCA_028715665.1 Candidatus Ratteibacteria bacterium | reverse complement strand
ATATATTAAAGACGGAGATGTGATAGAAATAAATATTCCGAAAAGACAAATCTCGCTTAAGGTAAGCGCTAACGAGCTGGCAAAAAGGAAAAAACAAATTAAGCTTTTGCCAGCCAAAGCAAAATCCCCTTTCCTCAAAAGATATTCGCAAATCACAACTTCTGCGGACAAGGGAGCAATTCTTAAAAGTTAGAAGGCAAAAGTAAAAAGGCAAAATAAAACTAACGGTTTTCGGTTAGCGGTTGTCGGTATTCGCAACAAACAAATAATTACTTTGATCTCTAAAGAAAAACAAGTACGGGAATTCAAATTCTCTCCCAGTCTTGAAGAAGAAAATCAGCGTCTCGATAAATTTCTATTATCAAAACTTGGATTTTCACGTTCCAAAGCCCAGAAACTAATTCATAACGGAAACGTGAAAGTCAACCAAAAGATAATAGATATTCCACACCACAGGGTCAAACATTCCGAAATAATAGAAGTTCAAATTTCACCTCCCTCTCCTACTACTGTCGAAGCCGAAGACATTCCTTTAAATGTGCTTTATGAGGACAAGGAGCTAATCGTCATAAATAAACCCGCAGGGCTTGTCGTGCATCCCGCAGGCGAAAAGAAAACCCAAACTCTTGTCAATGCTTTACTCAACCATTGCGGAGAAGAAATATTGAAGATAGGAGGAAATGAAAGAGGCGGGCTCGTTCACAGATTGGACAAAGATACTTCCGGCGTAATGGTAATAGCAAAAACTGAAAATGCACATAACGAAATTGCGCACCAGTTCCAAGAAAGAAAAACCGAAAAAACATATATTGCGCTTGCATGGGGAACTATAAAAGAAGACACCGGGGAGATTAATGCGCCCATCGGCAGGTCAATAGGAGACAGGAGAAAAATGAGCGTGTTTTCGGCAAAGGTGAGAGAATCTACGACATTTTTCAGAGTACTCGAAATATTTCAGGATTTCACATTGCTCGAACTTAAACCTAAAACCGGCAGAACTCACCAGATAAGAGTTCACTTGTCGTCAATAGGGCATCCGATAATCGGCGATGAAGTATACGGCGGGAAAAAACGGATTGCTTCATCGAGCCTCAAAGGCATAAAAGATAAAATAGAAAGACAATTCTTGCATGCCCAGAAATTAAGGTTTTATCATCCGAAGTTGAAAAAAATTATGGAATTTTCCGCGCCTTTGCCGGAAGATATGCAGTATGTAATAGATTGGGCACGGAAAAATAAGTCAATGCAAAATGTAAAAATCAAATATTAAAATTACAATTTAAAAATTAAAACGCTTCTCGGAAAATTTTTGGATTTTGATATGTCATTTTGATTTTTGAATTCATAAGTTTATGCTTAAACCATTGAAAAATAAACCGATTATCCTTGCTGTATCTCACTGTCTTTTGAACCCGGAAGTTCGGGCTAAAGGGCTCTCACAGCATACCGAAATAAATAAGAAAATTTTAAAACTTGCAGAAAAATATAACGCAAAGGTCGAACAACTGCCCTGTCCTGAGTTTTTGTTTCTCGGAGAAAGAGAACCGAAAACTTATGATGAGTATGCGGAAATCAAAGGATTTAAAGAACACTGTAAGAAATTGGCAGAGACTATCGCCAACAAGCTAAAAAAAACGGGTAATTGCCACACTGTAGTCATAGGAATAGCACGCTCTCCGAGTTGTGCTATTTCGCAGGTATACGACAGAAATAATAAGTTGAAAAAAGGCGAAGGCATATTAATCCATTTTCTGCGTAAAAGAATGAAAGCTATACTTGCGGAGATAGACTATCATAGAATTGACAATTCAATGAGGGAAATCGAAGATATACTAAGAATTATATGTCCTTTATCAGAGCAATTTCGCCGCAGCCGGGAAACTTAGGACATGTAATGCATTCGCTCCATATCTTATGAGGCAGCTTGTTTTTATTGATTTCTTTGAAGCCGAATTTTTTGAAAAAGTCAGGGACATAGGTAAGCACAAAAATTTTTTTAAGCCCCAAATGCGGCGCGTCTTTCAGGCACAGGTCTACAAATGTTTTGGCTATACCCTTGCCGTGCCATTTTTCTTCCACCGCCAAAGACTTTATTTCTCCCATATCCTCCCAGCACGGGTGCAACGCACAACAACCTATTATTTTTCCGTCGTCTTCGGCTACAAAGAAATCTCTCACATTGTCGTAAAGTTCAGCCAAAGAGCGGGGAAGGAGCAACTCCTTGCTGCTGTAATAGTCCAATAACTTATAAACGGACATCATGTCCTGGATTGTAGCTTTTCTAATGTTCATAATCATATCCTTCAATGTTAATTATATTTTATGCTACTCTTTGCTTAAAATTACCGGTCCGTTTTTCATTATAGCAATCGTGTGTTCAAAATGACAGGATAAGGAATTATCCAACGTAACGGCAGTCCATCCGTCATCGAGCACCTCCACTTCCCATGTGCCCTGAGAAACCATCGGTTCGATCGAAAGAACCATCCCTTCTTTTAAAATAGGTCCTGTATGCGGTTTTCCGTAATTGGGTATCTGCGGTTCCTCGTGGAGTTGTCTGCCGATTCCGTGGCCGACAAAATCCCTTATCACTCCGTAACCTTTGCTTTCGACAAAAGATTGGATAGCCCATGAGATATCAAACAGGCAATTACCCGCTTTTGCTTTTTCTATACCTGTATAAAGCGATTTTTCCGTAACTTCAATAAGTTCCTTTGCACTATCACTTATATTTCCGACCGCGTAAGTAATCGCCGCATCGCCATAATAATTTTTGAATTTTACTCCCAAATCTATACTGACTATATCGCCATTTTTTAAGACTCTTTTATCGGAGGGAATACCGTGTACAACTTCGTCGTTTATTGAAGTGCAAATAGATGCCGGATATTTTTGATAACCTTTGAACGCGGAGGTTACACCTTCTTTTTTCATCAAATCTTCCGCGATAAGTTCCAATTCTTTTGTGCTTATTCCGGGTTTAATTATTAGTTTTATCGACTTTAAAATTCTTGCGACTATCTTGTTGGCTTCGCTTAAGATTTCTATTTCTTCTTGCGATTTGATTGGAATCATTTTGGAAAGATATTAAATATCAAAAATCAAATATTAAAATTACATATAAAAATGCAAAAAGGTCAGACAACATATTTATGTTATTATTAAGGAAATTTTAAATTATCATTATTATTCATTTTCTCCAAATACGATTCGTCCACCAAAACTTCACGGGGTTTGACCCCCTGGGGCGGACCTATTATTCCCTGTTTCTCCATGAGGTCAATCAGTCGTCCTGCCCGGGCATATCCTATGCTCATTCTTCTCTGCAAATGCGAAGCGGATGCCTGGCCGCTTGATAAAATCACTTTTACGGCTTCTTTAAAAAGCGGGTCTTTTTCTGCCGGCAATGAAGAATCTTCTTCCTTAACATCTTTATCCAATTTAAAGTCTATTTCGCTAAAATCCGGCTTGCCCATTTTTTCGAGATATTTTACGATTCGTTCGATTTCTTCTTCCGAGACAAGCGGTCCCTGCACGCGAACAGGTTTTCCTCCTGCGGGAAGATAAAGCATATCTCCCTTGCCCAAAAGTTTATCAGCTCCCATCGAATCGAGGACTGTCCTCGAATCCACCCTTGACGACACCTGAAAAGAAATACGGTAAGGGAAATTCGCTTTTATGACTCCAGTTACAACATCTACGGAAGGTCTTTGTGTTGCCAAAACAAGGTGAATTCCCGCCGCTCTGGAAAGCTGGGCAAGCCTCATAATCATTTCCTCGACTTTTCTCGACGCCACAGCCATAAGGTCGGCCAGTTCATCTATTACAACTACAATGTAAGGCATTTTTTCGCTGTAATTTTTCCCCTCTTCCATCTTTTCGTTAAACTTTTCGATATGCCTAACTCCCATTTCCGCAAGTTTTCCGTATCTTGTTTCCATTTCTTCCACTATCCACTGCAAAGCAGCAGGAGCTTCTTTTGCCATGGTCACTATAGGCGCATATAAATGCGGTATCTGTGAAAAAGGCGCCAGTTCCACCATTTTGGGATCAACAAGCAGGAATTTGACTTCGTGAGGATACGCATTAAAAAGCATAGACGAAATTAACGAGTGAAGACAAACGGTTTTGCCGGAGCCGGTCGTTCCAGCAATCAAAAGATGCGGCATACCTTTCAAATCGTCAACGAGAGGATTGCCTCTTATATCTTTGCCCAACGCAATCGCGAGTTTCGATTTTGCGCTCAAATTGACAAATTCCTTAGACTGCAGAATTTCCTTCAAATATACGAGGCGAGAACTCGGATTCGGTATTTCGACCCCCATAACGGCTTTGCCGGGTATAGGGGCAACTATTCTTATCGAAGGTGCGCGAAGCGCCAAAGCAATATCATCAGCCAACGAAACTATACTTTGCACCTTGACCCCCACGCCGGGTTCTACTTCATACGAAGTGATAACCGGCCCTTTTTGGACGCTGGTTACTTTCGCCTCAATGCCGAATTCCGCAAGGGCCTGTTCCAATTTTTGGGAATTATTCTGAATATAAGAATCGTCGGTCAACTTTTCTGCCGGGGGGTCATTAAGCAAAGAGATGGGAGGAAGCGAAAACAAAGAGCTGTCTGCATCGCGTTTTTCTTCTGTTTGAAAAAGGTCGTAAACAAATCTTTTTTGTTCTCTTTTTTTGCGAATTTCAACGGGCTCCAGCTCCGGCGATTTGGTTTCGGGAGCAGGAATGGGCTCTGTAATTTCTTCTTTTTTAATTTCTTTAACAGGAACAGCCGATTTCACTACTATCGGGATTAGTTCCTTCTTCTTTTGCACCCCGATAGCGGGCTTTGTTACTCTATAACTTTTTAATCTCTTAATTCTCTGCAACAAGAAAAAATAAAAGTTTTCATACGAGGATATTAAGATTATACCCGCAATAAAAGCGATAGTCGTTATGATATATGCGCCGATGTTTCCAAAAAATTTAAGCATCGCGGAAGATAATAAATAACCTATTATTCCCCCGGTAAATTTAGTTTCACCTCCTACAAATAAACCCTTAAGGAAAATACTGCCTATTCCCGTAAGAGCGAAAAACACAGTCAGAGAAAGGACCAAAATAAAATAGCCGGTTATTCTGGAACCGATATGTGTTTCATACCGCGAAAAAAAATACAGACAAATTAAAGCCAAACCTGAAAAAATAA
>JAQURI010000108.1 GCA_028715665.1 Candidatus Ratteibacteria bacterium | reverse complement strand
GGATACGCTGCCAGCCGTCATCAGTAAACGCAGAAAAATGTTTCAAAGCATAATAAGACGGATTGATGGTATAACCCCGACTGCCTTTGGGACGGGCGAGCGAAATAAGCCCTTTTACCTCCTGATTCCAGATAAGATCCCAGTAATAATATGCTTTCACACTCTCATAAACCAAACAGTTATGGATATGCCATGCCGTAAAAATAGCGTCATTGAATCCCGCTCTCTGGTAATTCGAATTTCTGGAATATTCCGTCTGATACAGGGGCTTGTTGCCGTATTGTTTGGCATAGCCAATCATTTCTCCCACATAAGACCTCGGATTTTCGAATGCCCCTACCCCGTCGCTGTAAATATGGTGCGCATAGCCGTAAACGTGTTCCGGATTGATGAGTGCGTCAATATATGCTCTGGAATTTCTAAATCCCATAGTGTCGGGAGCAAGCAGTTTCGGCATTTTGTCCCCCATCCTTGCATGTAGCTCCTGATAAACAGCTTCCAGAGCTAAATTATAACCCGCAGTATCGGCATCTTCATTCGGGATAAGTCTGCAAGATTCATATTGTGTTATTGTATCAGGTTCGTTTTGTATACTTAAATAATCGACATTTATACCTTTCTTTGAAAAGTTGAATAAACTGTCCGCCCACCACCTGGCAAATTCTTCATAAACATATTTGCCGTCGGAATCTTTTTTGAGCGTGCCTCCTACTAAATCATTATTGCTTTTTAGAAAAGCGGGCGGAGTCCATGCGGCAACCTTGATTTTTAAAGGATGGCCCAATATGTGCTCTGCGTTTTTAATTATTTTTGCCGTTTCGTTTAGATTTTTATGGTTAAAAAGATAGGTATTGCTGAACCTGTAAGCATTGAGGTTCAATTCTTTAAACAAAAGGTTATAAAGTCGGGTTCTTCTTGGATGTGCATTAAGCCAGTCGGCTTGCCATGCAACGGAGGCGCCGAAACCTTCTATGATTTGGTAACGGATAGTTGTGTCAACCGAACCTTTGGCATTAGGGCTCGGCGTTAAATCGGCAAGGGAACCAAAAACATTGACTTCGTCGACATATATGTCTACTCCTGAAGCAGGGCCTTCCGCATAAATGTTCATTACGAATAATTCTCCCGTTATTTCCGGCTTAAAAGTTCCTGAAAGTTGAATCCACTGGGAACTTGAAGCAACACCGCTTGCTATGCGGATATATTTGATGCCGTTTTCATCGGACTGTTCCGCCGTTATATAAACATTATCGCTTTCGGCATTGCCGATTTTTACCCAAGCAGACACTTCGTATTCTCCGCCCTTCTTTATTTTCCCAAGAAGCGACTGGCTGATTCCCTGCCATGTCGCAGTTCTGTTATGGGCAAAACCGCTTTGAAGACCGCTATGGCTATCTTTGGATAACGAGATTTGGCATCCGCGTCCAACCCACCCGGCAATGCTTTCTTCTTCGAAATCGGGATTGGCAAGTATATTGATATTCTCGCAATAAGCCGGGATTAGCGACAGTATCACAATGAATATCAAAACAGTAAAAAAATATTTCATATACGTTATTCCTCCTAATCGAGTGTTTATTTTCTTAATGCTCTTTGGCCGATATCTTTTCTATAATGCATATTTTCGAAATTGATGAAACCAACCGAAGTATAAACATTATTGATGGCTTCTCTTATATTTTTACCGAGCGCGCTTACTCCGAGGACCCTTCCTCCATCGGTTAATATATCTCCGCTTTCCGATTTTTTTGTGCCCGCATGAAAAACGATGGTGTTTTGCGAATCTTCGATTTTATCCAAACCTTTAATTACTTTTCCTTTCTGGTAACTGTCGGGATAACCGCCGGAAGCCAAAACAACGCAGACACAAGATTCGTTTTTTATTTTATATTCGACATTATTCAATGTGCCGTCAATCGTCGCCAAAATGAGGGGAACGATATCCGTCTCGATTCTCGGTAAAATTGCCTGCGTTTCCGGGTCGCCGAACCGGACATTGAATTCCAGCACGCTGGGCTTATTGTCCTTTATCATAAGTCCGGCATAGAGAATTCCTTTGTAAACAATACCCTCTTTTTTTAAGCCGTCTATTGTCCGTTTTATGATATTTTTTTCTACAAATGCCAGAAGATTTTCGTTGACAATCGGGGCCGGAGAATATGCTCCCATTCCGCCCGTATTGGGGCCTTTGTCGTCGTCGTATATACGTTTATGGTCTTGAGAACTCGGTAAAAGTTTAATATTTTCACCGTCGGTAAACGCGAGGATTGATGCTTCTTCGCCTTCAAGACACTCCTCTATTACGACTTTATTGCCTGCATCTGCGAAAATTTTGTCCTCCATTATTTCCGTGACGGCTTTTATTGCTTCGTCCTGCGTTTTGCATATAATAACCCCTTTGCCTGCGGCTAAACCGTCGGCTTTCACGACAATCGGGAGTTTTTTAGATTTTATATACGAGACGGCTTTTTTAAAATTATCGAAAACTTCGAATTCGGCAGTGGGGATGCCGTATTTTTTCATCAAGTCCTTTGCGAATATTTTGCTTCCTTCAAGTTGCGCCGCCTTTTTATTAGGCCCGAAAACTTTCAACCCCGCTTTTTCAAATTCGTCGACTATCCCTTTTACAAGCGGAATTTCGGGGCCGACAACGGTCAAATCTATTTTTTCTTTCAGGGCAAAATTTTTAAGTTCTTTTATATCGTCGGCTTTAATGTTAATACACTGCGCCTGTTTTTCTATCCCGCCGTTTCCGGGAGCGCAATATATTTTTTCTACCAAAGGACTTTGCGAGATTTTCCAGACAAGCGCATGTTCTCTTCCGCCGCTTCCGATAACAAGTATTTTCATATTTTATATTCCTTACGATTATTGAGGATTGTGAGTAATTTTACTAAAATAAGGCTACAATTTCCAAAAAACCCATTTTAACAGATGCAAAAGTTCACAAAAACAAAAATTAAAATTTCTTTTCTTATATCGTTCTGTTTATTTTTTGGGGGTTACTATCAATCCTTTCCCCAAAATATAAAATTCGAAGATACTCTTATCGGCTTTGCTTCATGCGGGTCGGGGACAACGGGCGGGAAGGGAGGCGATACGATAACAGCGTCAAATGCCGAAGATTTTTTGAAATATATAGCTCAAGATAAGCCTTATATGATACTTGTTTTCGGAAATATAAATCTGCCCAAAAAGATGCATCGCGTAAAATCAGATAAAACCATCATGGGGATCGGCTCCGCCGCAAAATTACGATTTGGCGGATTGAACTTATCCGGTGTCAGCAACATCATAATAAAGAATATTTCTTTTGAGGATGCCGTTGACGATTCAATCAACATAGAGAAAGATTCTAACCATATCTGGATAGACCACTGCACTTTTTCAAACGGTCGCGACGGTCTAATTGACATCAAACGCCGCGCTTCATACATCACGATATCATGGAACAAATTTTCAAGTCATCAAAAGACCTCTCTTGTGGGACACAGCGATAATTACAAAGAAGATATAGGATTTTTAAAAGTGACTTTTCATCATAATTGGTTCAACGGCACAAAAGAAAGACATCCGAGAATTCGTTTCGGGGAAGTCCATGTATTCAATAACTACTATACGAATAATAATTATGGAGTTGCTTCTACATGCAACGCAAAAGTTCTCGTTGAAAACAACTATTTTGCAAATGTGAAAAATCCGACTGTTACGGGATATCTTTCGTCTCCCGAGGGGAATTTGGAAGAGAAAAACAATGTCTTTTTAAACAGCGGTCCCGTGCAAACAAAAGGAATAGTTTTTGACCCTTCCGAATACTATGACTATACTCCCGATAATGCCGTAGATGTCCCCAAAATAGTCCGTGAAGGCGCAGGCGCCGGTAGATTATAAAAGTTTTCATTGCTCTTAAACGGCAATTTCATTAAAATATAATCTGAAATTATTTACTCTGCCCCGTAAAGTTCCGCTCTTTAGAGCGGAGAGGGAAGGATGGAAGGTTTGTGTTATTAAGGTTTCCCCAAAGCCCTGTGCTTTAGCATGGGGAGCGGGGTTTACTGAAAAAAGGAGAAGAAATGGAACATAAGAAATCTGGCTGCCCCGGAAAAGCAAAATATTTGTCGGGAAAAAGAATACTTCCGAAAGCAATCGATAAAAATACGGACATAGCAAAACTCGTAGATAACATGGATGCTTATAACGGCGGAAGGCTGCGTGTCGCGTGCAATCTTTTAAAAGATAGATATTCGAAAGAAGACGTAACGATAGGACTAAGCTTAGCGGGCGCATTGACCCCGGCAGGGCTTGGTCCGTCGGCAATAATTCCGCTAATGAACCACGGATTTGTCGACTGGATAGTCGCAACAGGCGCAAATATGTACCACGATATGCATTATGCGCTAAACCTTCCGATGTTTCGCGGAAGCCATAATGTGGACGATACAGATTTAAGAGCGAAAGGTGTAACAAGAATTTACGATATTTTATTCGATTACGAAGATGTTTTAATGGAAACCGACAGGATATTGAGGAAAATACTGGTAAGGCCCGAATTCCAAAAAGAGATGGGAACCCGCGAATTTTATCACCATCTGGGCAAAGTATTAGACGAACTTGAGAAAAAAAATAATACCGGACAGGTAAGTATTGTCGCGGCGGCTTACAGAAACGGCATTCCTGTTTTCACATCATCGCCCGGCGATTCGACAATCGGGATGAATGTGGCGGGAATTGAACTTTTGGCGGAAGCTTCGGGACTGCAAAACAAATTCAAATTAAAAATAAATCCGAGCATAGACGTAAACGATTCGACAGCGATAATCTTAAACGCCAAGAGATACGAAAAAGGAAAAACAGGCGTTATCTTAATCGGCGGCGGAAGCCCCAAGAACTTTATGCTCCAGACCGAGCCGCAGATCCAGGAAGTCCTGATGATACCGGAAATGGGACAGGATTACGATATCAATATAACGGATGCAAGGCCCGACACGGGCGGTTTATCGGGTGCGCCGCCAAGCGAAGCGGCAAGCTGGGGAAAAATAGACCCAAAGCAACTGGAAGAAACGGTTACCGCATATCTTGACGTAACGGTAGCGTTCCCTATTATGGTCGCTTATGTCATACAAAACACTAAACCCAAAAAACTGAAAAGGTTGTATGACAGAGGCAAAGAACTTCGCAAGAAATTAATAGAATCATATCTTGAAAAT
>JAQURI010000107.1 GCA_028715665.1 Candidatus Ratteibacteria bacterium | reverse complement strand
ACGGCACGGATTGTTATCCTTCAAAACAATTGGACACCTGGATAAATATAAAAGATCTGAACGAAGTCATTCTTTTCAATCCGAGAAATTGCTACCAGAATTATAACGTTGCAGTTAACCTATCCGACAAAATTATTTACACATATATGGGGATACTCCAGCCGAATCTGGGAAACGCCAATTACTGTTCTGCGGGGGAACTTTCTCCTCTTTTAAATGACCCTTACTATAAAACCATAGGCATAGGGACCAAGATATTTCTGGGAGGCGGGACCGGATATGTCGCATGGCACGGGACACAACATAACCCGTCGGCAAAAAGAAGTCCCAACGGGGTTCCGTCAACTCCGGCCGGAACTTTGGCATTGATAGGCGACGTGAAAAAAATGGCTGCGGAATGGTTAAGAGGTGTTTCCATGACAGGTTACGGAGCAAGTCTTGCCGTCGGCATAGGAATACCGATACCGATAATATCGGAAGAAATGATTAAATATACAGCCGTAAAAGACGAAAATATCCAAGCTTCAGTCGTTGACTATTCTTATGATTATCCGCAAGGGACTGGAAAGACAATCGCAACCGTAAACTATGCCCAGTTAAGAAGCGGCAGTATAAAAATAAGAGACAAATCTGTTCCTACGGCTTCTTTGTCAAGTTATTCAAAGGCAAAAGATATTGCTGAGATTTTGAAAAACTGGATAAAAAAGGGAGAATTTTTATTAACTGAACCCGCTGAACTGATTCCTTCGGGCAAATCCGAAATAACTTTCAAACCTTTGAAGGAAAGACCGATAAAATAACCCCGTAAGAAATGACGGTCGCCATAGTTTCAGCGGCGGATATTTTTCACCCCCGTTAGAGAATCTTTCTCTAACGGGGCAAGCGGAGTAAATAAGGAATTAAAAAATGGAAAAGAGAAGACTTGTTCTTACCTTTCCCGCTTCATTGGTGGGAGAGCCGATTACTTATAAATTAGTAAAAGATTACGACATCGTATTAAACATTCTTAAAGCGCAAGTTACTCCTGAAGAAGAAGGGAAATTGGTGGTCGATTTGCAAGGGACTGAAAGTAATCTGAAAAATGCCATCACATATTTAAAAAACCTCGGAGTGACCGTCCAACCGCTGAAAAAAGACGTTCGTATGAATAAGGATAAATGCACTCACTGCACTGTTTGCGTCACGGTTTGTCCTACAAAAGCTTTAACCGTAGACAGAAAAACAATGAATGTTCAGTTCATTCCGGAAAAATGTATTGCCTGTGAATTATGTATCCCCGCCTGTCCGTATAATGCAATGGAAATACTTATCTAAAATCATTTCATTCAACAAAATGCCAGCCCTTTAAGTCTCATCAAAGGGCTGGCATATACTTAAAAAATCTTATGTTTTTATAACAAGATAATCAGAAGAGCAACTCCGACAACGATTGCCACGATTATCCAAATATCTTGGTTGGTCAATTCTCCTCCACCCGCATCGGAAGCAGTAATGACATCAGAAGAATTCTGGGCCGCAGCTACAATACCCGATGTTACGGAAAATAACATCATAGCTACAAGAAGTATACTCAAAAGTTTAAATTTCACTTGCAATCACCCCCTTTCTATTTTGAAGTTATACTACTATTTTTGCTTATACAAGTCAACAAATACATCTACTTATTTATTTCTTGCGTTACAATATTGTAATGATTTTTTATGAAATCTATGTCCGGGCTCAATTGTATTGCTTTTTCAAGTTCTTTTAAGGACTCTTGCAATATGCCTTTTTTGTAATATGCCCAACCCAGAGTATCATGAGCAGAACCATTATTATCATCCAACTCTACAGCCATTTTTCCGTAACGGATCGCCTCATTATAATTTTGCTGCTGAATATATGCATAAGAGATACAATAATAAAAAGTCACTTCTTCTGGAGATATCTCTATAGTTTTTAGCCACTGTTTTATTGATTCTTCGATTTTACCGCGATTATAAAGAGCAGTAGCAATATTATGATAGGTAACAGCGCTTTCTTTCATTTCGAGTTTGCTCAATATGTTTTCTTTTTCTTTGGGCAATATCACCAACGCCCAATTATTTTTGTTGAGGTCTTTCCCAAAAGCCCAAAGTTCTGAAAAAACATTGTAACTTATGGAAAGTTCTTCTCCGAACCAAGGGTCATTGACAATAATTATATTTTGATTATCGTCATAACCGACGACAACCCTATAATGCCCCTTATTCACTATTTTTCCTACCACTCTTTGCAAAATGATTATCGGGATGTCTTCTCTGACAAGGTTTTTTAACTGTTCCACATTGCCATTGAAGGAGAAAACGCTGAAATTGTTACTATACGGATAAAAAACCATTTCCGAATTATTCGTAATCTCGACGGTGGGGTCAAAAATATCTTCAACTATTTCTTCTTGGCTAAAAGTTTTATGTTCATCCCAATAATTCAAAACCATGGACAAAACTGCGGGTCCGCAATAATTACGCTCTTTTTGTTTATAAAAAGGGACATCTTTTATCAAATGGCCTTTGCCAGGAATTCCTTTATATTTTTTAAGGAATATCCTCTGTTCAGCCGGCTCTTTTTGCGGGTCTTGCATCCTTTCCATTCTTGCATATAAAGCGGTCAAGGATAGGAATGCAAAAAAAAATGCCGCAAACAGGCAGAACTTTTGAATAACTTTCATTGTTCTATTTTCGTTATTTTTACTTCAGTAATTTCCTGTCTATGCCCCCTCGTTCTATGATATCTTTTTCTCTTTTTGAATTTGAAGACCGTCACCTTCTCGTCTTTACCTTTTTTAAGCACTTCGCCGATTACCTTTGCCCCTTTGACAAAAGGGCTGCCGAACTTAAGATTATCCGAACCTACGGCTAACACCTCATTTATTTCAACCTTTTTCCCTACTGCCGTTTCCAAATTTTTTTCTACGGTAATTGTATCTCCTTCTTTTACGATGTACTGCTTTCCCGCCACTTTGATGATTGCCTTCATAACAATAAACCTCCTTTTAGTCGTATATTAATCAAGAAGTATACTTGATGTCTTCTCTGTTTAAAATAGGACTTTCTTCCAGCACAATTCTTTTTCTAAAAATTCTTTCCAATATCCGGTCTCTTTTATGCTCTTTCAGGTATCTGCAAATTTCAGGATTTAACCGCACTTTCAAAATTTTCTCTTTTGTCTCTTTTAGGGCCTTTTTGATTTCTTTTTCTTTTTCAATGGCAACAGTAGCTATGGACTTAACAAAACCTGACCCCTGGCAACAAGGACAACTCTCACATAAAATTTGCGCAAGCGATGGATTTATCCTTTCCCTTGTCATCTCTATCAGCCCGAAAGATGAGACGGTATTAATCTTTGTCACCGCCCTATCGTCCTTAAATGCATCTCTTAACATGTTTGTAAGTTTTCTTCTGTTTCTCGCGCTTCTCATATCTATAAAATCTATTATGATAATGCCGCCCAGATTCCTTAGGATTACCTGACGCGCTATTTCCTTGGCTGCTTCCAAATTCGTTTTAAGCGCCGTATCTTCCAAACCGCACGCTGCCGTGAATTTTCCGCTATTTACGTCTATGGAAACAAGAGCTTCTGTCCCTTCGATTGCAAGCGAACCGCCGCTTGGAAGCCAAACTTTGCTTCTTAGGGCTTTTTGTATTTCTTCTTCAACACCGTATTTTTTGTAAAGGTCAATCTCGGAATTATAAAATTCCAAAAAAGACAGGAGATTATGAGAATATCTTCTAAAGAACCTTTTTAACTGGACAAATTTTCTTAAATTATCCACTATTAACTTATCTTTTTCCGGTCTCAATATGTCGCGGGCAAATCTCGTTGCCAAATCGGGTTCCTGATAAAGCAAGGAAGGGGCCGATTTCACCTTCGACATAAAATTTATTTTTTTCCATAGCCATGAGACATAATTCAAATCATAAATAAGTTCTCTTTCTGTCTTTCCCTCGCCGAGCGTCCTTAAAATAAGCCCCATATCTTTCGGTCTTATTTTATTAAGAATTTGCGCGATTCTGTTTCTTTCTTTAGGATTTACAATTTTTTTTGAAATGCCTAATCTCTCGATGAAGGGCATAAGAACCAGAAACCTGCCGGCTATAGTAATAAAAGTCGTAAGTCTGGGTCCCTTATTACCTACCGGGTCTCTTACTACCTGAACTATTATATCTTCGCCTTCTTTTAACGCTTTCTCGATAGGAGATTTGAAACTTTTTTCCTGTGTCAGGAGGCCCGGGGATATTTCATCGTACAGCACGGGGGGTGCACTAACTTCCGAAATGTATAGAAAACCCGTGCGTTCCCATCCGATATCCACAAATGCGGCGTCGATGCCGGGTATGATATTTTTTACTTTCCCTTTATATATATTACCCGCGATTCCTTTTTTTTCTTTTCTTTCTACTACAAGCTCCGTCAGTAAATTGTTTTTTAAAATGGCGGTGCGAATGCGATAATCGTCTTCATTTATAAGTATCGTTCTCTCTGTTCTTCTTGCTTGCATATCTCTTTTCTTGCCTACTGTCATGCTTATCTCCTGTATCTAAATTTTATCTATTGTATAAAGTTTGGCTCCGCAATACCTGCATTTATCTTCTGAAGAAGAATACCCATCAATAACATTGCATTTTCTGCAACGAACATTTGTATGAGTTTTATCTCTGTCAGGCAGACGGGCACGCTCCTTAGATTCTATTTTTCTCATATTTATTCCGACAGCCCTGAAACCTTTAAGAGATACGATATAGCAAGATGAGTTTTCACTCATAGGAATAAGATACTCTCTGCGTTTCAATTCCCTCAAAGACCTTTCCAAAGAACTGGCTTTCATCGACTTGTCTCTATAAGAATTAACTTCTTTTAGCAAAGTTCCCCAAGTTTTAGAAGTAGTCTTAAACGACAAATATTCCAAATTCGGGTTCTTCTGTTTATCCATAAATACATTATGCCTTTTGCAAAGAAATTTTAAAACCCTCAAATAATAGCCATATCTTGTATCTTTTTGTCTGGCTGCCATATTAAATTTCCTCTGATTCCTATATTTTATTTATAGAAGCATATGACAAAATTTCCGAAACAAGCTCGTCATATGAAATACCATCCGCTTGTGCTTGTGCCGGCAAATCGGAGAGTTCAGTAAGACCAGGGATGGTATTCAGGTCGTGAACCCAAGCAATATTTCCTTCTACTATCATATCGACTCT
>JAQURI010000106.1 GCA_028715665.1 Candidatus Ratteibacteria bacterium | reverse complement strand
GCAATTTGAACAGTAGTTTTTGATCCGCCTCCATCAACTCCGAGAATATATTCCATATTGATCTCCCCACTAGAAGAGTTTTCTTTTTTATAACTCTAAAAAAACAATCTCTTCAAATTATAATTTTTTATCAATACAAATATTGTACAATCATATATGTATTAATGCATAGGTTATCATTTATCAGAAACTTATCTTTTTTATTTATTCTGCCAACCAATTTAGCACGTTATACCAGAACTTTCCGTAGTCTTTCCAACCTACAAAGTCTGTTCCCCAATGTGGCGCTAAATCGGAAGTGAAAGCCATAGATTTTCCTTTTCCAGTTTTTCCTACGATTATAAATGCGTCTTCCTTTTCCCCGATAGTTGCTAATACTTCTGAATCAGCCTTTGGAAAAACTTTTTGGTAACCAAGAAATTTAGGCCAGTCATCTGAAATATCTTTTAATATTTTATGATCTCCTTTTATAACCTTTGGTTTTACACCTTCTGTACATTCAATTCTGTCGTCTGTTTCCATAATATTTACAGGTAAAACTCCCTCTATTTCACTTCCATGATAATTACCCTTTCCTTGAAATCCCTGAAAATCTACCCATCCCCCAACCATTATAAGTGAACCACCATTTTTTACATAATCTGCAGTCAATTTAACTTTGTCGATTCCTATAGGGACTTTGAACATTTCTGGATACATAGTTAAAGTATTTCTCCCGCAATCACTTATTATTACTACATCAAATTTCGAAATTTGTTCCATCGATTTTGGATACGCACTTAATACAAGGTGATTGGGAATATGCTTAATATCTATATCCTGAAAAGGTGACAAACCTTTTTTTAAATATACAGAATAATCTTCAAATCCTCCTAATGGAATTACATCAAAACCTTTTGTGTGAAATTTAGTTATAATCCATGTTTCACCAACAAATAATACATTCTTTTGTACCATTTAAATTCTCCTTTAAATTTATTTTATCCTTTTACAGAGCCCATTAATAATCCTTTAAAAATTAATTCCATAAAGAAAAAATACATCACAAATATTATTTTATTTTTATTTTTACTTCCTGACTAAAGATCAATTCTCATATCATTACAGATAATAGCATCCTTCGGGTTAAGATAACTATTAAATTTATTGTTAAATACAATTTTCCTATAGGTTTTAGAATCTTCTTCGGCATCATTACCGGCAAAGCCAAAACAAGAACTTATAAGGCTTAAAGCATTTATTAATCTCTATCTGCCGGACAAATTTTTTCTGAAACTTTTTCCGCTCCTACGATAAGACTTACTATCTCGTCAGGATTTGTTTCTTTAATATTTCTCTCTCCAACTTTTTCTCCCCTGCGCAGTATCACCAGTCTATCAGCAACCGAAAATACATCATAGAGCTGGTGGCTGATTATAATTATTCCAATGCCCTGTGATCTTAATAATCTTACAAGGTCTAAAACTTTTTTCTGCTCTGCAACGCCCAATGCCGCAGTGGGTTCATCAAGAATTAGTAACCTGGCATTCCAATATATGGAGCGGGAGATTGCTACTGCCTGTCTCTGGCCGCCCGACAGCATTCTAACCCTATTTCTTAATGATGGGATTTCTATTTCTAGTCGGTCTAATACTCCTTTTGATTCCTTAAGCATATAATCGTTATCCAGGACATTTATGAATTTAAGTACTTTTTTTAATTTCTCACGCCCAAGAAATATATTAGAATATACATTGAGATTTTCAGCCAGCGCGAGATCCTGATAAAGTGTTTCAATAGCAATTGAAAGGGCTTTTATTGGGCTGTCGATTATTACTTCTTTCCCCATAAAAAATATTTGACCTCCATCGGGACGATAAACTCCGGAAATCATTTTTATAAGAGTGGATTTTCCGGCTCCATTATCACCCAGAAGTCCGACGACCTCTCCCTCTTTGACTCCCATACTCACATTATCTACTGCTACAAGTCCTCCGAATCTCTTAGTCAAATTCTTTACTTCAAGCAGGTATTCCATTCCTTCATTCCTCCTTATGAATTAATTCAGGGAATAATTTATCAACCAGTACCGCAAAAATTAAAACTATGCCTACAAGTATATATTTATAAAAAGTCGGGAAACCCAGCATGCGTAGTCCATTTTCCAGTACTAATATAATAAAACATCCTATTGTAGTCTTCCATACCGAACCAACACCACCATAAAGGCTTGCGCCTCCTATTACAACTGCAGCAATACCATCCATCAAAAACCCTGTACCTGCATCTGCCTTTCCAGTTATATATCTAAGCACATACATTATTCCTGCAACTGTAGCCAAAAAAGATGATAACATGTAGATTTTTATTATATGAGTTTTCACATTAATACCCGCCCTGATTGCAGCATCAACATTTCCGCCTATTGCATATGTATGCTGTCCAAATTTAGTTCTTTTTAATATGAATGCAGAAATTAATATAAATATAAATGGGATTAAAAACACAGTGGGAAGTATCTCGATCAAGTATGCACCCCGCTGTATTAAGGGTTTGATAAAAAATGATACAGTCCTGCCTGGAACTATATAAATTAAGCTCCCATTTCCAATTTCACCTGCAAGTACAGGCAAATTTTTTGCAACTACACCTTTTATTAATAGTTCAGAAACACCATGGGTTATGCCAATCATAGAAAATGTAGCAATAAATGATGGTACTTTGAGTCTGGCTACAAGTACTCCATTTACAAATCCTGGTATTATCCCTATGACCAAAGTTATAACTATTCCAATAGTTATACTTAATAAATCGTTCATTCCCAATTCAACGAGTATGGCAATCAATTTTGCTGATACTACGCTTGCAAATCCCATTACAAATCCGACAGATAGGTCAATACCACCCGTGATTATGACAAATGTCTCTGCCAAGCCGAGAAGAAGAATAAATGGGCTATTAATTAGAATTACTTGAATGCCATTAAAAGATAAGAATCCTGGTGAAATAATACTGAATAGTATAGCTCCTAAAATAAGGAAAATAATTGCCCATTTATTTCCCAATTGTAAAAAGAATCTGTGTATGCCATTTCTTTGAGTTACTATATTCTTCATTAAATACTTCCTCTCTATAATAAATCTGGAAATGATTGGTCAATAATTACAGCAACTATCAGGATCAGCCCAACTGCGATATATCTGAAAAATGGATCCACGCCCGATAGGTGAAGCCCATTTTCAATAACACCTAAGAGAAACACACCAATTACAGACCCAATTATTCCGCCCTTGCCGCCCATAAGACTCGCCCCTCCTATTACAACACCCGCAATTGCTAATAGTTCATACATTGCACTGAATGACGTATAAATTCCAATACCTGTCTGGAACACATAAAAAACCCCGGCAAGCCCTGCCAAAAAAGAGGATAAAACATATATAATTACGAGATGCTTGCTTGTATTGATTCCAGCTCTGACTGAAGCATCCATACTGCCACCAATTGCATAAGTATGCTGTCCAAATTTTGTCTTTTTTAATATATGCCATAAAATAAAAATAATAATAGAAATAAATATAAGTGAGTTTGGGATTATCCTGATGAGCTCTTTTATCTCTTCCCCGGCTATTCCTTTGGGCTTGTCGAAAAAACTGATGGCCTTTCCAGGGAGTATATAAATCAGATAGCTATTACCTATACTAGGAAGGACTCCAGGCAAATATGCCACAGGAAATCCTTCACTTATTATAAGGGCCACACCATTGGTTATTCCCATCATACCAAGGGTTGCAATAAAAGGCGGGACTTTATACTTTGTTATCAGTACTCCATTGATAAGTCCAGGAATAATACATACAATAAGTGCAACAATGCTGCCAATTGAAATGCTCAATACAGGGGGCAAATTAGCAGCATGCAGCAGCTCAATTATTTTTGCACTCAGAACTGAAGACAATCCCATCACAAATCCAACAGATAGGTCAATGCCTCCAGTGATTATTACAAATGTCTCTGATGCCGTGAGAAGTAGATAGATTGTGGAAAGATGTAATATATTCTGAAAATTTGCCAATTGGAAAAATCTTTTTCCAGTAAAGCTGAATATTAAAATTATAATCAAAGTGAATAACAGTGCCCAGTTTTTTGCTAGCAGTATCCTAAGAAGATTTGAAGGGCTTTGATTTTTGCTTAATGTTGAATTTTTATTGTTATTCAATTAATTCCCCTGATTCCCCTGCTTTGTTAAAACTTAATACAGAGGGTTAATAAAAATATTAACCCTCTGTATTTTTAAATTAAATACCAATGACATTCTACAATTATAATCCCCTAAATTATAATCCCCTATTTAGTATAAATGAACTGCTGCATGTCTGGATCATCTACATTCTCTGCTGTAAAGAATTCAAATCCTGGTATAACTTTTTTAGGAACCTCCGTTCCGTCTTTCAGGTATTTTAAGCCCCATTCAACACAAAGAGAACCCATTTCTGCTGGCTTTTGTGCTAGTACTAAATCCACCTGGCCTTCTTTTAATGCATTAATCAAATCCTGAGTCGCATCCCATGTAGCAATCTTAACAGCACCGGTAAGACCTGCATTTACAACAGCTTGATAAGCACCCTGAGCGCTGAACACGTTTACTCCAAAGACACCTACGATATCCGGATCTTTCTGAAGTGCTGCCGTTACGATCTGCTGTGCCTTCTGCTGGTCATCAAGACACCAGTCTTCACCCACAAGGGTCATATTCGGGAATTCAGCTATTCCCTCTGTAAAACCTTCACCCCTGGCGACAACAGATGATGTATCGGGATTGGTATTCATTAAGAAAACTTTTCCTGTTTCATCCAGCAGCGCTGCAAGTTTTTTAGCAACTTCCTGTCCACCTAACTTATTGTCTGTTCCAATATAGGAAAGCGGGAATGAGTAATCGCTCTCTACTGAATAATCACCATCGCCAAGAAAGCAATCCACCGTTATTATTGCAATACCCTTGTCATATAAATTTTTAAGAGGCGCAATAAGTGCATCTGTGGAAGTTGGAGCTGTAATAATAAGATCTATGCCACCAGCTGCTGCGGCTGCTTCAAGAATTGGAACCTGTGCTTCCGGACCCCATGATTTTGGGTATTCTGCTACTATAAGATTAACATTAAGTTCGTCTGCCTTAGCCTGAATACCCTTTTCCATAGTGTAGTAGAAAGGATCAGCA
This sequence comes from Candidatus Ratteibacteria bacterium, assembly GCA_028715665.1. Lineage (GTDB taxonomy): Bacteria > CAIJMQ01 > CAIJMQ01 > CAIJMQ01 > CAIJMQ01 > CAZNJA01. The sequence goes on along the minus strand of JAQURI010000106.1, from coordinate 57 downwards.
ATTCCCGGTACAAATAACATTGTGAATTCCTCTTCAGCTACCTCCTCTTCGGCTGCT
>JAQURI010000105.1 GCA_028715665.1 Candidatus Ratteibacteria bacterium | reverse complement strand
GGGCGCAATGGTCGCAAGCGGCTATTCGCGCGAATTTGAAAAAGACGCAGATTTTTGGGGTAGAGTATATCTGGCACAGGCGGGCTTTGATATCTCAGGCGCAAAAACCGCTTTGGAAAAAATAGACATTATGAAACGGCAGCGTCCCGACCTTTTTTCGAGTTTACTTATGACACATCCGTATATCCTCGATAGATTGTATGAAGCCGAAGAAAGTCCGATAACTTTTTCCAAAGACCCGTTAATAAAACAAAAAACCGAAAAAGCAGGCGATTTTATCCAGGACTATCTTATAAAAGAAGCGGGAACTTACACGAGCAAAGACAAAAAATATATTTCTCTGCTCCTATACAGAAACACGTATTATCTATATCCCGAAGGCGCACGCGCGGATAAAGCGCTGTATGAACTTACAAAAAACAGAGAAGAACTGGAAAGAAAGAAAAACAAGTACTTGACCAATTGGAATTTTCTCATCGGAAACTACGAAAAAATTTTAAAAGATTATCCCAACTCATCCCTGAAGGAAGACGTTACAAAGAGACTGAAAAAATTAAAACAGGAAAGAGATGAAATTTATAAATGGTATGAAGAAAATATCCTCCCGGAAAACGGCGGACAGGCAGTGAAAGATATGTCTCTTGATTATTACTCGAACTTCATAGCATTCTTCCCCGAAAGCCCTTTGGTCCCCAAAGCGCGATACTTCATCGGCCAAAAATATATCTCCGCGAACAAATATGACAAAGGTTTAAATGAATTTGTGACTCTAATGAGAGATTTAAATAGTGATGAATGGGGTAGGAATGCAAAAGAAGAAATTATCCCCATAATAGACAAATCAACAGACATAGTTTTGTTGGGTGAATTACTTAACCTAAATTTCCCTTCCGAAGTTAAGGCCAAAATAAATGCGCGGCTAAAAGAAACTATTCCTCAAGTAAAGGACCTTGAACCCTTGAATAAATTTTCGAAAGAATTCCCGGAAAGTGAACACAAAGAAATTATTGCTCAAAGAAAAGAAAAATTAGCGGAAGAATTATACATTGAAGCGCGAGCACAGAGTTTATCGGGCAACTGGTATAAAACAGTCACAATCTACCGCCAAATCCTTAAATACGCCCCCGATTCTCCCAGCGCCGAACAGATAAGGCAAGAGTTTCAAAGACTCGAACAAATAAGAAGGACAGAGGCTACGTAGTCCCCCTACTTTCTATCGAAAGTGACAGGGGGATGAAGCCCCCACATCTTATTTCGCAAAGCGAAATAGTGGGGGGAACAGATAAGAAAGACGGAAGTGGATTGAAAATTCAAAGATTTATTTTTTAACTAATTCTGCTACTTTTTCACAAAATTTGAATAAATCAGTATTTTTAATATCTTCAATATCTGTTGCTTTTATAAGTTTCCTAAGATTTTTCTTTAAGTTAATGCCTATTTGTTTTTCAACTTTTTCATTTGTTTTTATTTCTTTTACTTCTGCTGGAATTTTAAATTCTGGGAATTTTTGAATGACTTTAAGGGGTATATAATTTTCTATAGCATAACGTTCAAGCTGTATACATTCTATTCCCATCTCTTTACAATTTTCTTTAAATCTCTCTCGCTCTTTTTTACTGCCTGTGTCCGAATCAATTAAGGCTATAACTTTGTTTTTTATTACATTACTCGTAAAAGTTGATAAATCAAGTTGAGACATTATATCTCCACCCATTGGCCATATTTTTATATTGTATGATTCCCAAAATCCGATTTTCTGACATATCTCTTCAATAGCAGAGGCATCCGAAGGACCTTCAGTTAGTATCACTAAATCAGATATAAGATTATCGACGATAGAATAACCTAAATTGCGCAAAATATATGCTCTGTTTGTTTCATCGTAAATGTGTACTGTGTCAGTTCTTTCAACAAAATATATTTTATCTGTATAGGTTGGATCTAGAAAGACATTTGAATGAGTAGCCATCAAAAATTGTTTGTCTTTAACACTTTCTAAAAATTGAAGTAATCGTCTTTGCATATCAGGATGAATATGATTTTCTGGTTCTTCTATCATTATGAAGTTGTAGTCAAAGTCAATAATGAATGACAATATAATTAACACATCACGTAACCCCAATCCACAAGCATCACCTCTGATCCATTTTTTCTTGGCATCTGCAAAAACTACATAAATCTTGTTATTTTTCTCTGGTACTACGTTAAAATAATAGCCATTAGTTATTTGAGAAAACTTATCATATATTTCTTTATATATTTGATATTCCTTGGATTCAGGATCCCGATTTTTTAGGAAAAATAATCTATTTAACAATTGACTTCCTTCTGGAAGTGGCTGAGTAGATGTATCTATGTTGATTTCATAATCAAGTTTTCTTTTTGGAGGGATTAACAAGGGTTTGAATTCTTCTTGGTGTTTTTTTAAAAGGGATTCTAAGAATTGTTTAAAATTTAATGGCCCATGACGATTTCCAGTGTATTTATTGAAATTGTCAACATATTCTCCTACTTTTTTAGCTACAGATGTAGGATCTTCCCAGATTATTGTGTTGATTTCGGAGGGTATGAATTTCTTAAACCATGTTTTCAATGTTTCTGGGTGAGGACTATTCCAATTATCTGCAAATTTTGCAAAATGGCTATCTAATCTATTAATATCACTTTCTTTAATTTTTGTACCTAATGCTCTATGTTCTTTTGTGGCAATAGATTCTAATATTGAAGATTTACCACTATTATTTTGACCACAGATAACATTAATATGCTGTAAGTCTTTTAATTCCAGTTCAGTTATGCCCTTATACTTGAAAAGTTTTATTACTTCTATCATATTTATTTTTCAAAAATTATCTTCCTCTAATCAAGTTTTATATCTTTTACCTGTTCATCTATAGTCTTTCGAAACTCAGAACTTCTTTTCTTGGCTGCTTCATTTTTTGCTTTTTCTTCCTGGAGTATTTCTGCTTCTATTTTGTTAGCTTCTGATATGCAAAGCTCAAGAGTTTTTCTATGTGTCCTTTTGACTTCGTCAATTGTTGTTCCATCTAGAATTATTGTATCCCCTGAAATTCTTGCAATTCTTGGTCTATGTGAAGTTGTGAATTGCGGAGGAGAGTCCCAAGTCTTGACAAATATCTCAGCCCACAGGCTAGATGGCGTACGATTAAGTCTGAAAGGAATGGCATATAGTGCACTTCCTGGTGTACCATTATTTCTTGGTTCAGTAATTCCCTCTGTGATTATCCCTACAATTTTAATTTTTTCCATAAAGTTTTACCTCCTTTATCCTCCTATCATTTTTCCCAAAATTATCTTCCCCCCTCTGATTTGTTCCAAATCAAACCGAGGGGGCTACGCCTCGCCCACAAATATTTTGAACTATATTAGCACCGAATTAATCAAAATTAAACTGATAGCTATTTGCGCGGCGACTAATACGGAAGGCGTAATGCCCTCCTGTTGTGATAGTTCGCTTCCCGCCACTAAGCCGTATTTCGTCAACTGTTTGAACGTGGAATTATTATAATCTTCTTTATCTACTCCCCAGGTAACTATAATGTTGGCTAATGTTTCAAAACCTTCGCCCATCGTTTTGTGATGATATTTGCTGTTAAATTTAAATCCGAAAGATTTAAGGCAGGCGCGTATTTGTTCGGCAGTATCCGGCTGGATTTCCCGTGTTGGAATTACATAAACCGGCATAGATGCTCCCGAATGGTATTCATCATGTAGGGTAAGGGTTAATAGGGGAGAAATAGTTTTTGCATAATTAAGCAAAGCGGTTGTTTCAGAGCGGGGGTTAGATACGCACCAATCCACCTCGCGAATGTTGGGGTCGCGGAACACGTTGCTTAAAATTTTGCCTTCGTTCGGCTGGTCGTCAAAGTTTAGGCAGGGAATAAAGTGCCAAGTTATATCTAATGAAGATAAAAATTTATTGCCTTCTGACAATGCGCGTAAGAGGGAGAGAATTGTTGTTCCTCCTATTGCTTCTCCTGGGTCGGGAAAGCCGTAAAACAGAACAGGAGATTTCCCGTTGCCGAATTCGTATGCTTTTATAGGATGGCCTTTTTCCGTATGGCCGATATTGATTTCGCGGATATTTTTATTTGTTTGCGCGAGAAGAGCGCATTCGCGGATAACATCAACCGGCGGAAGGATTTTATTAACTTCCGAAGATAGAACTTTGGAGATTTTTATTATTGTTTGAAGTTTGTATTGCATATCCGCAAATATGTCAAATTTATTCTTTTATGGCTTTTTAAGATTTCCAGACCATGATAATAAAAAAGCTAAAACAAAATAGAATATTATCATTGCAATCCATCCCGCGATTCCTACAGGATAAGGACCAAATTCAGCATAGTGGAATAAAGCCCATCCTTGAGGGGAACCACTGCCAACACTGGTAGCACCGGGAATAATAGAAAAAACAAAGTATGGTATTCCGAAATATATAACTCCGATTGCAAGTAACGGCGAAAATAAAAAAACTGCAATTGGTTTAATAAAAGGACGAGACAATAAAAGCAAACAGAAAAGTAAAAGAGGGCTGAAACAAACTATTGAGAACAATATAAATAACTTTTTTCTTAATCTACTAAATTTAAATATATTTATCATAATCAATCTTATCTTCCCCCTCTTCAAATATGTCAACTACCTATCGGTTATGGGTTAGGGTTACGATGCCCGTTTCGTCAAACGGTTAAGTTAATCGTCTTTATTTTTCTGACGTAACCTTTTATCGTAACCGATACGGGCTTCGTTACCGTTACCTTCTCACTTTTATTATATTTTTTTGGTCAGTTTCAATCGGCTAACTAATAGTATCAATGCTTCGATAAGGAAAAAGAGACCGCATACTCTGACTGACGGCATGGGAGTGAAAACTCCCGTCAGTCCCAAAACGGCAAACCCCAGGATACTGCCATCTATAATGGGCAGATTTTTTTTAGGGTTGGATGAAGCTTGGAAAAGAAAATATGCCCAGGCAAGCGAAGCGCCTCCCCATAACTTCAATAAAAGGACTTGGAGCGGGTTGCTTGCAATATTTTCAAACCCGAGAAATTGGGTAAGGACAAAATTTGCAAGGGGTGTAAACGAACCAAGTCCGTCAATTGCTTTCTGGACGGCAAGAATCAAAAGAAAAACGTTTAGAAACATAATCCAGCCCTCCTTTTTTGTCTTGTAATTTTTTCATGATGCTTACTGTCTTAAGGCATTGTTATAAGCTTTTTCACTATAACCGTGAATGTAATACTTGCC
>JAQURI010000104.1 GCA_028715665.1 Candidatus Ratteibacteria bacterium | reverse complement strand
ATCTTTTTTGTTCAAACAAAAGAAAGGTGCTCTATCATCAATATATATGTCCCCTATAGCCCTCCTAATGTGGTTATCTATAAAAAGATAAACGGCAATTCCCTTTTTTTCTTTTATTTCGCTACTAAGGTCTTTCTCTGATAACTGCGCCAACATCATATTAGGACCATAACCCGAACAACCATAATTATAAACCGAACTCTTTGTTAGTGTTGAAAAATAATACGGCAAGGTTTCCTCGTCGTCCAATCCTTCTCCAAAAATCAAGGAATCGCCAAAATAAATTACATAAGAATCCGCTTTACTCTTCTGTTTAGTAATTCGCCTGCCGTAACCATCCGTAGTGTAAGTTACATCATAAATTATCTTACCGCTTTTATATCTTTTGATAACATGTTTGCTGGAATCGGGTTGTGGCTTGTAACCCGTTATAGGATCGTTAACGCAATATTTCTCGATTGTTTCGGTTCTATCTGCGCTAAAATTGTTAAGGCAAAAAAATGTTAATTCTATAAGAAGAAACAAAACGACGATAGTGGCAACCGATAAAGAAATATTAGCGGACAGTTTTTTATTCTTGTATATGTTTTCAATTGTCTGCATAAATTTTGACCCCCCGTTGTTTAAAAGGCTACAAGAGTAAAAAAGAACGTTTTCATGCTTTAAGGGGCACAAGTAACAACGCGTCAAATGTTCTATTCAACATTATAATACATTTCAAAAACTAAATGAGCTGGCGGTAGAAAATCATGTTGACTATTTAAAAAGTTGCTTTTAAATAGCCCAAAATATATATTAAGCTATTAAATAAATAGCCAATCCTTTTATGACAAAAAATTGTAGATTTATAATCAGCTTTTTTTTATTATTTTGGTTCGCTTTTTCATTAAAAGCATCCGCCCAAGTCCGCCTAAGAGAAATCAGGTCCCATTCCGAACTTGATAAAACCCGCATAGTGGTGGAAATCGATACGCTGTCTCGCTATAGCGCAAGAAAAACTTCTTACGACACGCTTTTGTTAAGCATTCCCGAATTAAAGTCGACGCTTAGCCAGAACCTGTGGACCGTCAGCGACGGGTTGGTGCAAAATATTTCGTACAGCAAATCTAAAATTATAATTAAATTGGATAAGTCGGCGGGGGATTATCACGTCTATTCTTTGCGAAGTCCTGCCCGCATCGTTATAGATATCTCAAGAAAAACTGCCGGGGACGAAACGGAACAAAGCTCCTCGGTCTTTCTTAAAACAGTGGTTCTTGATGCCGGTCACGGCGGAAAAGACGCTGGCGCAGTCGGTCCCACGGGATTAACTGAAAAGACCGTCACTCTCGACATAGCAAAAAGGGTAAAAGAAATTTTAGAAAAGCAGGGGGTCAATGTCATTCTTACCAGAGACGAAGACGCTTTTGTTTCGCTGCAAAGGCGAGTCGCAATCGCAAATTCTTCCGATGTAGAACTTTTTTTATCAATTCATTGCAACGCGGCTTTTTCTTCCAGGGCTACCGGATTCGAAAGCTATTTTTTGTCTCCCGCTACAGATGACCTCGCAAGAGCGGTAGAAGCGGTAGAGAACTCCGTAATTGCGTTTGAACCAAATTCTTCCAATAAAAACAAAGAATTCTTGGCACTACTCGCCGACCTGAAATATACAGAATACAGAAAAGAGAGTAAAATGTTTGCGGAAATGATTCAGTCTAAATTAGACGGCACTTTTTCTACCCCGAACAGAGGCGTTAAATCTGCGCTTTTTTATGTTCTTCGGGGGCTTGAAGCTCCGGCAGTACTGGTGGAAATTGGTTTCATAAGCAATCCGTCCGAAGAAAAACTTTTAAGAAGTTACAGGCATAGACAAACTTTAGCGGAGAATTTGGCGGAAAGCATATTTCAATTTAAGAAAGCTTTTGACATAAGCTCCGGTTTTACACAATAATTATAAACATGAAAACAATCAAGCCTATCGGAATGTTTGATTCCGGCGTTGGGGGCTTGACTCTTTTTAAAGGCATCAAAACCCTTCTTCCAAATGAAAATTTAATATATTTCGGCGACACTGCACGCTTACCATATGGGACTAAGTCGCCGAAAGTTATTAAAAATTTTTCTCTGCAAATCGCGCGTTTTTTAGAAAATTTAGGGATAAAGGTACTTGTAGTGGCATGCCATACGGCGTCTTCGACGGCACTTGGCGATTTAAAGAAAAAAATTAAAATACCCGTAATAGGGGTCATTGAACCGGCGGCGCAAAAAGCGGTTGCAATGACCAAAAACAATAAAATAGGCGTTATTGGTACAAAAACGACCATCGAAAGCGCAAGTTATCAGTCTTTTATAAAAAAAACCAACCCCAAAATAATGATAACTACCGTTGCGGCACCTCTTTTGGTCCCGCTCGTTGAAGAAGGATGGGTTGACAAAAATGTCACCCGAACCATTCTTAAAGAATATATTTTGCCTTTCAAAAAAGCAAAAATAGACACGCTCATACTCGGCTGCACTCATTATCCGCTTTTAAAGCGACTTTTTCAGGAAGAACTCGAACCCGGGGTAACTCTTATAGATACTTCTTTTGAAACGGCATTTCATTTAAAACAACTACTAAATGAAAACTCGTTAAGGAACACAACGATTATGCATCGCCATTATAAATTCTATGTAAGCGACGACCCTGACAAATTTGCCCTGTCGGCGCGATTTTTTTTAAGAGAAAAAATCGGCACTGTTAAACACATTGTTTTAGATGAATAATTTTATTGACTCTCCGATTATTTTTTATCCGCATATATGCGGTGAGATTTTTAAAAACCGAGATGTATAAGCCTTATGATTTATTTCCCCCCACTTGAAATTTTATTGTCTTTGGGGTAAAATGCACCCTGATAAGCGTCTCCGAATACTTGTTTTAAAGTATTGGCTATTTTAAAAATAACATAAAACGATGTGCCTAAAAAGGGAAGGAATTATTGTGGACAAGTTGTTGGCTCTCAGCGGCTTTTTAAAATTCTCTTCTGCCGAAAAAAAGAAAAAACCAGCTTGCGAAAGAGCTGCTTATTCTGCGCACAGGCTTACACCGCCGCCTCTTAATAACTCGTTGTTTTATGTGGATAACCTGTGAATAAAAAAGGGCTAAAATGAGTTCATCTAAAGAAACCGAGGTGTGGAACAAGGTTTTGTCGACAATAAAAGAACAAGTTGACGAGAAAAGTTTTAATATGTGGTTTAAACCGCTTAAGTTTATCTCGTCCGACAAAGATATTCTTAACGTTGAAGCCCCATCCCAATTATTTGCCGATTGGATCAATAAAAATTACAGGGAGATAATAGATAAAGGGCTATCCTCCATTACAGACCGGAAAATCAAAATAGAATTTTCTATACGTCATGAAATTAAAGGAAACCCAAGGACAAAGCCGCGGGGGCTGCCTTTGTTCGACCAGCACTATACGGGTTTCTCGACCCGATTAAACCCCAACTATACTTTCGATAAGTTCGTTGTCGGGGGCGGGAACCAATTTGCCCATGCTGCTGCGATAGCTGTCGCTAATTCTCCCGGCAAAGCGTATAACCCTTTCTTTATCTACGGCGGCGTAGGGCTGGGAAAAACTCATCTAATGCAGGCAATCGGCAACGAACTTATTGCAAAACACGGAGATAAAAATATTCAATATATTTCCAGCGAAAAATTTACCAATCAATTGATAGACGCCATACAAAACAGGACTACCGAAAAGTTTCGCAAGAATTACCGTTCTTTGGGCGTGCTTTTAATAGACGACATCCACTTTATTGCCGGAAAAGAAAGCACTGAGGCGGAATTTTTCCATACTTTCAACGAACTTTATGATGCCCATAAACAAATCGTGATTTCCAGCGACCGTCCGCCGCAAGAAATTCCCACGTTGGAAAAACGGCTTATGTCGCGGTTCCGCTGGGGATTGGTGGCGGATATACAACCTGCGGATTTCGAAACAAGAATGGCTATTCTGCAAAAAAAGGCTGCATTTTACGGATATAACGTGCCCGACGAGGTGTTGTCTTATATTGGCTCTGGGATCACGGCAAATATAAGAGAGTTGGAGGGGGCGCTGATAAGAGTAGTAGCATATTCTTCCCTTAATGGGAAAAATTTGAGCCTTGATGTTGTAAAAGATTTATTAAAAGATTTAATAAGGGTTGATGAAGCAAAAAAACCGATAACAATCGATTTAATTAAGGAAGCGGTTAGCGGGGTTTTTAATATAAAAGTTGCGGAAATGAACTCCAAAAAACGTGATCGGTTAATCGCTTATCCACGCCAAGTTGCGATGTATTTGGTCAGGGAATTGACCGATTTTTCTTTTCCCGGGATAGGTTATAATTTCGGGGGTAGAGACCATACGACCGTGATACATGCGTGCAATTTAATAAAAACAAGGAGAAAAACGGATAAAAACCTCGACCAAATGATTAACCAGATAATACAAAACATAAAAAGTTAGTAAAAAATTTTTATAATGTTAATAATGTGTATAATTTTAAAATTTTTCCACACAATATTATTAAAGTTAATAACATTAAAAACAAAGACTTATGACTTTATCCTATTTATTAACAACACCTATTATTAAGAATATGTTTTTAATATATAATTATTAAAAATAATAACGGCTCGTTAAAAGCAAAACATTAAACGGGTCAAGGAGAAAAAATGAGAATCAAAATAACACAAAGCGAACTATTTAAAAGTTTACAAATTATACAGGGCGTTATTTCTATAAGGACAACGTTGCCGATACTTTCATATTTTCTTTTGACGGCCGAAAACGGGAAAATATCCCTTTTTAGCACAGATTTGGAAGTGGGTGTCAAAAGCGGTGTTTCGGGAGAAATCATAGAAGAGGGAACAATATCCCTGCCGGGAAAAAGGGTTTTGGAGTTAATAAAGGAGTTTCCCAGGGAAGAACTGGAAATTTCTACGGAAAAAAACAGCACAATAATAAAATGTTCCCGCACGCGCGTGCGGATAAACACTCTTCCTCCGGACGATTTCCCTGATTTCCCGGAAATCGTTGGACAAAAGGTTAATATAAAAGGCGGTTTATTGAAATCGATGATCCAAAAGACCATTCTTGCCGTCTCGAAAGAGGAGAGCAGATATACCCTAACGGGCGTGTTTTTGTTAATAAAAGGCGATAGCATAGAGATGGGGGGCACGAACGGATGAAGACTTTCTTTAATTGAAGAGGGCATCGGGGCGGAACCCGCCAAACAGAAGAAAAGCTGTATTTTGCTCATAAAAACATGTAATGAAATTATATGCATAATGGGGGACGTAGAATTATTGTTG
>JAQURI010000103.1 GCA_028715665.1 Candidatus Ratteibacteria bacterium | reverse complement strand
AGTTTTTATCCATAAATTCCTCCCTAATTAATTACTAAAAATTATTTTTTTTTCTACTCTGACAACACCTTTTCCGTCTATAGCTTGAACAGTATAGGATATATTATCCGAAGTATACTTATAAGTTGTCTTCCAAGGAGTTGCTAAATCCTGTTCACTAGATATATAAGGGCCCTCACCCTCGGGGTCATTCCACAAAACCGATAAATCACCATTTGGCGGCAATGCTCCATTATGGTCTATTTGGAAAAGACCTATTGCTTTGACAAGAACATCGATATCTGCCGATGCTTTTGCTTCTTTCCCCTTTTCCATATGTCTTACTACATTGGGTATCATTATTGACGCTAAAATACCTATTATTACAATCACAACCATCAGTTCAATTAAAGTAAACCCTTTTTTCATTTTCGCACTCATAGGTTTATTCTCCTTTCTTTATAAAGGCAATTTATATGCCAACACAAAACCATAAACCACTAACCATAAACTATCAGCCGTTTTTTGTATTATACTCTTCTTTTTTTGTAAGTGTAAACTATTTTGCACAGTAGTAACAGAAGTCAGAAGACAGAAACCAGACGACAGATGTCAGTTATCAGAAATCAGTTCTTTATCTTTTTCTATTCTCTGTGGATTGTCCTCTGTCTTCTGTGTTCTATTACCTGTCTTCTGCTTTTTTAAGCGTTACATTAAAAGTCGTTCCTTTTCCTTCCTGGCTTTCTACTTTTATATCGCCGCCTATTTTTTTAATGACAGCGTAGGATATTGCCATTCCCAGTCCCGAACCCTCTTTGCCTTTGGTCGTAAAGAGCGGTTCGAATATCAATTCTCTTTCCTTAACCGGAATACCCGTGCCTGTGTCGGATATGTCGAGTCGGACCTCTTTGTCTGTTTCATATGCTTCAAGTTTTAAAGTCCCGCCTTTGGGCATTGCCTGATAAGCGTTACATATAATGTTCGAAATTGCTTGCTTTAAACTCTCTTTCTCGCCTTGCGCCCTTGACGAAGAATCGGCAAGCAAATTTTCAATTTTTACTTTTTGATAGTTTTTTTCGGTTATGGATACCTCTTTCAAAATCTCACGGACAATATCATTCAAATCGACCGGTTCCAACATTATTCGCTCCTCGGTTCTTGCAAAGCGGAGCAATTCTGCCGCCATCTTATTCATCCTATCCGCTTCGTCTTCTATAATCTTAATCTCGTCCTTTAGATTTCCATTATCTGCTGTTTTTTTCTTTAAAAGATAAGTCGCATTTTTTATTATTGCCAACGGATTTCTTATCTGATGAACGACTCCGGAAGCCATTTTGGCCAAAGACGCTAACTTTTCTTTTTGAAGGAGTTCAATCTGGGCGGACAACAATTCGGAACCCATAGATTTCAACTGCCGGTTTCTGATTTTCAATTCCTTATCCAACTTTTCGTTTATTTCTTTCATTTCTTTGCGGGCTTGCATAGATATTGCGGAAAGTTCGTCCAAATATCGTGAAGTGTAACGGTTATTTTTGGAAAAAATATTGAAAGGAATCAAGAGGACAAGAATCAGAATAAGCGCCAATATAAAGCCGATTATGAAGAAAAACAAAGAAACAAAATAGATTTTGTTGGAAAACTCGGGATTGAGAATTAGGGGGGAAAAAGCAAAAATACCCAATATCAAGATAAAGATCAGGAAAATATATACGCCTTTACGCATATCGTAAAAATAAAAAAACTCCGGTTCCAATTTATCAGAACATCAGCATAAAGGTTTCAGGTTATAGGATTATCAGTAAAAACAAAATCGCCTGATATCCTGAATTCTGATATTCTGCTTCCTGATTGCCTAATATTCTGATACCCTTTATAATTTTCTCGGATTTATTCCGTATTGCTGAATCTTGTCGTAAAAATGTCTTCTTGAAAGTCCCGCCAATTTGGAAGCTTTGGAAATATTGCCGGCGGTTTTTTTCAGAGTATATATCAGATATTCTTTTTCCGCTTTTTCTCTTATTTGTTTGAATGAAAAACTTTCTTTTTGCTCCGAAGAAGGAGAAGGAATAATATTGTTTTTGCCGGTGACAGAATCAGATTTATCGGCCTGCCTTATGACAGGCGGTATGTCTTCTATCTTTATCACATTTCCTTTGGAAAGAACCAGCGCCGCTCTTATAAGATTTTCCAATTCTCTTACGTTTCCGCGCCAGGGATACTCGCAAAGGACCCGAAGCACTTCTTCGGAAACTTTTTTTATAGGAATATTGTCCTCTTTGCTGTATTTTTTCAAAAAATGGTCTATCAATAAAGGGATGTCTTCTTTTCTGTCTCTCAAAGGTGGAATATTTATCGAGACGGTATTTATGCGATAGTACAAGTCATCGCGAAATCTTTTTTCTTCTATTAATTTATCCAAGTTTTTGTTCGTTGCGGAAATTATCCTTACATCGACTTTAAGCGGTGTAGTTCCTCCGACGCGTATAAACTCCTCCGACTGAAGAAAACGTAAAAGTTTCATTTGGACTGACGGAGATAAGTCACCTACCTCATCTAAAAATATAGTGCCTTCATTTCCGATTTCGAAAATTCCCGGTTTTTTCTTGTCTGCGCCCGTAAAAGCGCCTTTCTCATGACCGAATATTTCCGACTCCAAAAGCGTCTCGGGAAGCGCCCCGCAATTTATAACCACAAAATTTTTATCTTTTCGTCTGCTTATTTTATGGATGGCACGGGCAACCAATTCTTTTCCGGTGCCGGATTCACCCCTTAAAAGAACGGGGACCTTGGAATCAGCGACTTTTTCGATAAGGGCATAGACATCCCGCATGCATTGGGTATTCCCTACCAGTCCTTCGAAACCGTATTTGCGCTCAAGCTCTTCCCTTAAATAAATATTTTCTTCCGTCAGCTTTTTGTGCTCCAAAGCGCGCTTGACTGTGTGAACGACGGTCTCGGGTTCGAAAGGCTTGGTAATATAGTCATATGCCCCCAATCTCAACGCTTCGACCGCCGAATCGAAACTGCCGTAAGCAGTAATAAATATTAGCGGGATATCATATCCTTTTGTTCGCACTTCCCTCAAAAATTCAATACCGTCCATTTGCGGCATTTTAATGTCTGAAATTATTAAAGAAATGTTTTGTTCGGACAATATTTTTAACCCCTCTTTCGCTTGTGCGGCCTGGACAGAAATAAACCCTTCTTCTTCCAAAATAGAAGAAAGGGTCTTTCTCATATTAGATTCGTCTTCAACGATCAAGATTTTAGGATTCATTTTTAAAAGAAGTAACGAGTGCGCTGTGAGATAAAAATCAGATGTTAGACATCAGGAAACAAATGCCATTTTTCAGGAATCAAATAACTGCTTTTGCTTCTTGTTGTCTGCCTTCTATCTCATCCTTAGATAACGAAGTTGTTTTATCCACCACCAGCACTAGCACTAATACCTTGCGCTATCCCTATGAGCGGCATATAAAGAGCAATTACTATGGAACCGACTATAACTCCCATTATTATAATTAAAATGGGTTCCATAAGAGAGGAGAGTCCTTCCACGGCCACGTCCACATCTGCCTCATAAGAATCTGCCACTTTAATCAACATATTATCCAAAGCGCCTGTTTCTTCTCCGACGTCCACCATGTTTATAACCATTGGCGGGAAAAATTTTGATTGCGACATGGGACGCGCAATTGATTCTCCTTCTCTTACGGCATCATGGACTGTTATCACGTTTTTTGACAAAACTTCGTTTCCAGATGTGTCTTTTACAATATTCAACGCCTGAAGGACAGGAACACCAGAAGTTATAAGAGTGCCGAAAGTCCGGGCAAACCGTGCAACCGTGGATTTTTTGACAAGGACACCAAAAATCGGGAGTTTAAGTTTGAGCATATCCATAAGATATCTCACCTGCAAGAATTTAGTAACAATCACTTTATATATTATTATAAATAATATTATACCGAGTATAACCCATACGAAATTCGGGACTTTGAAAAAATCGCGTCCTGTGACCAAATTCACCATATGCAGTAAAAGTTGTGTTGGACCAGGCAGTGGTGCATCGCCGGCAAGGTCTTTCAATGTGCTTATAAATTGAGGAATAACAAAAATCATAATGACCGAAAGAATTCCCACGATAGCGCAAGTAACCAGAATAGGATACATCATCGCCCCTTTTATTTTTCTTTTCAAACTCATATCTTTTTCGAGGAATTGCGCCGTTTTATCCAGAACCTGCTCGAGAACACCGCCTACTTCTCCTGCCTTCATCATATTTATATAAAGTTTGGAAAAGGTTTTAGGATGCCGCGATAGCGCTTCAGATAAACTACTGCCGCCTTCTATGTTTTCTACGATATCGGTCAATATATCCTTCAAAGCCCCGCCTTTGCTCTGCTCTTTTAATATGTTTAAGCTCCTTACAACGGGTAAACCGGCGTCAATAAGTGTAGCCAATTCGCGGGTGAAAGTCGTCAAGTCCTTGATACCTACTCTTGTCGTAAGTCCCGGTATCTTTATATTGATTTGCATTCCCCCGCCGGCAGGTCTAGCGCCCCTTGCGGGAGCACCTTTTCCTACGGCGGCGGTTTGTTCCCTAATAGTAGTCGGGAAATACCCCATATCTCGCAGTTGTGCCGTAGCAATACTTAAATTCGTAGCTTCCAGAAAACCTTTAATTTCTTCTCCGTGAATATCCAGAGCTACATAACTAAACGTAGGCATTTTTAACTCCTCATATCAAAAAGAACAACTAAAGACCAAGGATTTTCGATATTTTTATTTATATTTTACCATTTTATTCATACCTATGCAGCTGTTTCTCTTATTATTTCGTCAATTGTAGTAATACCTTTCTTTATCTTGTCAATACCGTCATCCCTAAGTGTCCTCATCCCGAATTTTAATGCCGCTTTTCTGATTTTACCGGTAATTGCTCTTTCTCCTATCAATCCCCTAATCTCATCGTTCAGAAGCATTATTTCGAACAACCCCGTCCTGCCGACAAATCCGATGTTGTTGCAAGCCGGACATCCCTTTTCTTTATAGAATTTAATGCTTTTTGCTTCTTCCTTGCTAACACCGAGTTTTTTCAGTTTCTCTTCGGTAGGCGTATACTCTTCTTTGCACTGCTGGCACAACATTCTTACCAACCTTTGCGATATAATTGCTTCAAGCGTGGATGCTATAAGATAAGACTCCACGCCCATATCCAAAAGTCTTGTAATAGTAGATGGGGCATCGTTCGTATGTAAAGTGGAAAAAACCAAATGTCCGGTAAGAGACGAATGTATGGACATTTCCGCAGTAGGTAAATCCCTAACTTCTCCTACCAGAATTATATCAGGGTCTTGTCGCAATATACTTCGCAAACATTTATCGAAAGTGAGTCCTATGGCGGAATTTATTGAAACTTGCACGATTCCTTCCACATCATAT
>JAQURI010000102.1 GCA_028715665.1 Candidatus Ratteibacteria bacterium | reverse complement strand
GAATACAATAGCTCCTGCGCCGGTCCATTATATGGGACCGCTTATTATAGCTGAAAAAAACCGTCCAGTCCGAATAAAATTCGTCAATATGCTTCCCATAGAGGAAGACGGAAATCTTTTTGTACCTGTAGATACGACCGTAATGGGCGCGGGTATGGCTCCTGAGGGCAGTATGTATACAGAAAACCGCGCAACTTTACATTTACACGGCGGCAAGAGCCCCTGGATAAGCGACGGAACACCGCACCAATGGACTGTCCCTGCAGGGGAAACAACATCATATCCGAAAGGCGTTTCTGCTCAAGATGTCCCGGACATGGTTCCGACAGGCGATGGGGAGTTGACCTTTTATTGGACTAATCAGCAGAGCTCCCGTTTAATGTTTTATCATGACCATGCTTACGGCATTACGCGTTTAAATGTATATGTCGGCGAAGCCGCGGCTTATATTATCACCGACGATATAGAGCAGGCGTTGATTGATTTCGGAATTATACCTGCCGCACAGATTCCTTTAGTTATACAAGATAGGACTTTTGTAGATGCAAATACTATTATGACTACTGACCCTCTCTGGCGTTGGGGTTCAATGCCGGGTATGCCCATGACAGGCGATTTGTGGATGCCGCATGTATATGTGCCTGCGCAAAACCCATACGATATCGAAGGTGTAAATCCTTTCGGACGCTGGCATTATGGCCCTTGGTTCTGGCCGCCGACGGACGTTACGCACGGACCGGTTGAGAACCCATATTATGACCCCATTAATGCTCCTTGGGAACCTCCGTATAATCCCGGTGTGCCGCATCCGTCTATGGGAATGGAAAGTTTCATGGACGCACCCATAGTTAACGGCACTGTTTATCCTTACCTTGTCGTGCAGCCCAAAGCATATCGTTTCAGAATTCTGAATGCGGCCAATGACAGGTTCTGGAACTTACAATTATATGAAGCAGACCCTACAGTTGTAACATCTGACGGCAGAAGCAATACGGAAGTCAAAATGGTTCCCGCGGCTCCTACTGCTGGTTTCCCGGAAACATGGCCTGCGGACGGGCGAGAAGGCGGAGTGCCCGACCCGGCTACAGCTGGTCCGTCATTTATACAGATAGGTACTGACAGCGGATTTCTGCCGTATCCGGCCGTTATTCCCAATCAGCCAATTACGTGGAATGCGGACCCGACAACTTTTAATGTCGGTAATGTGTCAGACCATGCGCTGCTGCTTGCTCCGGCTGAACGCGCGGATGTAATTGTTGACTTTTCCGCATATGCCGGCAAAACGCTTATTCTATATAATGATGCTCCGGCGGCATTCCCTGCGCTTGATGCGCGGTACGATTATTATACCGGCGCGCCGGACATGACAGATATCGGCGGCACGGTCGGCGCCTTACCGGGTTTCGGTCCAAATACAAGAACAATCATGCAGATCAGAGTAGAAGGAGATGCATCTGACCCATTCGATTTGGCAACTCTGGAATCAATGTTTGTTTCTACAGATACATCACAGGGTGTTTTTGCAGCGGCCCAAGACCCTATAATTGTGGGACAATCAGCTTATGATTCTGCTTACAATACGACTTTTCCGACTACTTGGCCTACATGGGGTTATGTAAATATACAGGATAATTTCATTAGCTTTCAGACAGTAGAGGGCGATACTGTTACTCTGCCTTTGGAGCCGAAAGCAATTCAGGATGAAATGGGTGAGGCATTTGACCATGACTACGGACGAATGAGCGGTTTTCTGGGACTGGAACTCCCGAGGACCAACTCCGGCAATCAGAATTTTATGCTTTATCCTTATAATTCCCCGCCGGTGGAAGTTCTTGCTCCGTCGGTTACAGGAACGCCTATCGGCTCATTAGGTGACGGAACGCAGATTTGGAAGATTACTCACAACGGTGTAGATACTCACCCTGTTCACTTCCATCTCTATGATGTGCAGTTAATAAACCGAGTAGGTTGGGACGGAATTAAAAGATTGCCCGATGCCAATGAGTTGGGCTGGAAGGACACGGTAAGAGTTAGTCCGTTGGAAGATACTATCGTGGCTTTGAGGCCGATTCTTCCTACTTTGCCGTTTGAAATTCCCAACAGTGTCCGACTTCTCGACCCGACTATGCCGGAAGGCGCCATACTGGTGAATTCAACACAGGCGGATATTACCGGCACGGGATTTATGGGTTTTGCTCCGAACGGAGAACCAGTAGATATTATCAACCATTATGTCAACTACGGTTGGGAATATGTAATACATTGCCATATCCTCAGCCATGAAGAAATGGATATGATGCATTCCGTGGCAGTCGCAGTTGCTCCGAGGGCGCCGTCCGACTTAAGTGCTCTTGCAAACGGCGACGGCATTACCTTGACATGGATTGACAACTCTATAAATGAAACACAATTTGCTATTCAGAGAGCAAGCGACCCTGATTTTACAATTGATTTGACCACGTTCGCGGCCGGAATGGATGCGACAACATATACTGATGACAGTATTGTGGAAAGCCAACTCTATTACTACAGGGTGCGGGCTGACAATGTGGTCGGTGACACCACCGATTATACAGACCCCGGAATTAACGAAGGAGCGGCTTTCCCAACTAAAACAGCCAGCTCCGATTTTTCCAATACGGTCAATCAATCTGTTGGTCCGGTTGTAGCGCCCGGAGCGCCGACAAATGCTGTTGCAGTCGGAGGCAATGCTCAGGCGACTGTCAGCTTCTCTGCGCCTTCATCAAACGGCGGCAGCGCCATTACTTATTACAGAGTGACTTCTAATCCGGGCGGTAAGACAGCTGTGGGTGGCACCAGCCCGATAACGGTAACCGGGTTAACAAATGGTGGATTGTATACGTTTACGGTGACCGCAACGAATGCGGCCGGAACAGGCCCTGCATCGGCACCGTCTAACAGCGTCAAACTGGCTACTGTTCCCGGAGCGCCTACAAATGTATCGGCAGTTGCTACTGGTGCAAATGGTCAGGCAAAAGTAAGTTTTACTGCTCCTGCATCGGATGGCGGAAATCCGATAATAACATATACGGTAACTTGCATCCCTGGCGGCAAAACGGTTACAGGAAATGCAAGTCCGATAACAATAACGGGACTTTCTCAGGGAACATCATATACGTTTACCGTATCTGCAACGAATGCTATCGGAACAGGTCCGGAATCGACTCCGTCCAACAAACTGATATTGGACGCGAAAGCTCCGAAAGTTACGGTTTCTGTTTCACCATCGTCTGCAGTAAGACGCAGTGGTAAGACCGTTACCGTAAAAGTGAAAGGGAAAGTGTCCGATTCTTCGGGCGTTAACCGCGCCAGCGGAAGTTATTCCGTGTCGGTCAGCAGTGGTTCAAAGGTGCCTGGAGGAACATTTACCATTTCAAAGAATGGTAGTTATTCGTTTAAAGTTAAACTCTCGGTTTCCAGCGCCAGAACATACAAGATAAAGGTTCAGGCGCAGGATAATGCCGGAAACGTAGGAAAAGCCAGTGCGAAGTTAAAAGTGTTTCCAAGTATTAGATGAGTAAATTTTCCGGCGGTGAGTTTTTCATCAGTTTTTCTCACTGTCGGAGATGCGGGGAGTGAGTTTTACTCCCCGCATTTTTTAATTTTCTTCCCGAAAGTCTGTGGATTTTAGGGATAAGATGGTTTAAAATCGTCGCAATTAAAGAATAAACTGAAGAGCACAAAATATGCAGAAAGTAAAAATCGGGGTGATTGGGGTTGGCGGGATCGGATGTTTACATTGCAGAAATATCAAAACTTTGGAGGATATCGAACTTACTTGTGTTTGTGATGTTAATGAGCAGGCGGTTGAAAAAGTCGGCGAAGAATTTCATGTTAAATATTTTTCGGATTATAAAAAGCTTATAAAAAGCGGGCTTTGCGATGCAGTGTTGGTTGCGACCCCGCACTGGTTTCATCCGGAAATTTGCGTTTTTGCTTTTGAAAACGGTCTTCATGTCCTTTGCGAAAAGCCGATGGCTGTCACTGTATCGGGCGCCGACAGGATGATTGAAGCGGCTAAAAAAAGCAAAAAAGTTTTTTCCTTAATGTATCAGCAGAGAATATCGCCCGCAGTTCAAAAAGCAATCGGAGTCGTTAAAAGCGGAATTTTAGGCCAAATCCAGCGCACGCTTTTTATTGATACTGTTTTTTACCGGACTCAAGCTTACTATGACAGTGCGACCTGGCGCGCCACATGGAAAGGCGAAGGCGGAGGTGTTTTGATGAATCAGGCGCCTCACGGAATAGATATATTTTTGTCTTTGGCCGGACTTCCCAGAAAGGTAGAAGCGAAAACAAGGACGAAACTTCATGAAATCGAAGTTGAGGACGAGGTGTCGGCTTTTTTGGAATATGAAAACGGCGCATGGGGATATTATTATACGGGCACTTGCGAAGCCGGGGGCGGGTTGCGCGCGGAATTGTTGGGAGATAAAGGTAAGTTGGTTTTAATAGGCGAAGAGTTGAAACTTTATACATTTACACCTTCGATTTCGCAGTACACTTTCAAGTCGAAAGAATTGTGGTCTGGCCCCGAAGTAAAAGAAGAGAAGGTAGAAATCCTTTCTCCAAAAGAGAATATTTTTGGGCATGCGGGGGTCGTAAAAAATTTTGCGCGCGCCATTTTATATAAAGAGCCGCTTATGGTGTCCGGCGAGGAAGGCGTAAAATCTATTGAATTTATAAACGCTTTAATTATGTCGGGCAGGAAATGTGTGCCTGTTGGAATGCCTGTTAACAGAAAAGAATACGATAATTTTATGGAGGCTTTGAAGAAGGATTCAAAACACAAAAGAATTTCGGCTTGAAAGGTAACAGCCGATAAATAAGCAGTTGGTTCTTGACTTTTTTAAAAATAAGTCCTATAAGATAGCATAGATTTTTCCTAAAAGGGGAAAAGATGGAAGAAAACTTCCAGGAACGCAGGAAACACGCAAGATTGCATTTAGCTCTTCCCATGTATCTGCAGTGGGTAAACAAAGACGGCATTGTAGCCAATGAAAATTGCAACAGTTTAAATGTAAGCGCGGGGGGCGTTTATTATAAAAGCCAGGAAGGGCTCCCCTTAGATACGGACACTATGGTCGTTTTTAATTTACCCCTTAATGATTTAGTGAACTTCAGAATCTTAAGGACCAGGGGCAAAGTTATCAGAGTAGAGCAGCCTGAAACGGACAAAAACAAAAAGGGAATAGCTTTGAAGTTCTTGGGAGAATTAAAATTTTCCGCTATTTATAACGATTAACTGCTTATATCCCACGGTAAAATTTTCCTATAATCCCTCTGTAGTGATAATCCCTATATTATTTATAGATATTTTTATTCCTGTTGCGTCTTCGGAGCCGATAAGGGTAGCGGTAAAATTTGCTTCGCTTCCCGTCCCGCCTGCAAACATGCTCGGAGCCGTTTTGAAATATTTATTATGATTAATGTCAATATTGCCTTCTATATCGCTCCAGTCTGATGTATATCTATCGTTTTCGGTGAAATATATTCTCT
>JAQURI010000101.1 GCA_028715665.1 Candidatus Ratteibacteria bacterium | reverse complement strand
ACCGCCTTCCTTTAATGCTTCAAGCTCAAGTTTAGCCATTTCAAGTTTAATTCTGTCGTATTCGGAAGAAGAACTAGCACTGGATATGCTTTGTTTTAACTGCTGTAACCTTAGTTTTTGTTCTTCTGGTAGATTCTTTAACTCCATTTTTGTTATTTCCTCATTCAATAATTGAATTCTGTATTCGGGATTGTCGGTACTTCTTAACCAGTCTTGTTCTTCGGCTATGGTACGTGCTTCTATAACGTCATTTACAAGATTCCGTATAGTGTCTACATTAGAAGATTGAATACCCATTGCCGTTATAGCCTGATTGAAAGCTGTATTTCTTTCTTCCTGTGTCATTTCCCTATACTGTTCGTCTATCCCTGATTCCATTTCAAGCCTCTTGTCGGCAAGTTCTTCAAGTAGATTCTTTTCATCCAAGCTCAAGTCAGCCAATGCGTTGTTCACTCTTTCGATTATGTCTCGTTTACCGGATTCCATGGAAGTCAACGCTTCACCCTTTAGCCTTTCAACCGCCGCAAGTCCCGTAGCCTGTTCTTCTTCCAACCCTTGTATGGCGTTCTGGTACTCCGCTTGCGCCTGTGCCTTTAGCCTTTCAACTTCACTGACTGAAAGATTCTTATTCGCTTCTATCTCGGCAAGTTTATTTGTATAATCCTGCTGCGCTGTTGCCCTCTGCCTTTCGACATTAGTCGTTTCGGTTATTTTAGATTCCTCCAACCCCTGAACGGCGTTCTGGTATTCTACCTGCGCTTGCGCTTTCAGCCTCTCAACCTCCGCAACACTTAAAGTTTTATTGGATTCAATAGCCGCTAACTGATTAGCATAATTTTGTTCCGCCGTGGCTTTTTGTCTTTCTATATCAGTTAACGCCGTAGCCTGTTGTTCCTCCAGCCCTGCAAGACTTTCGCCGTACTCTCTCATGTATTGGGATTCCTCCTTATTGATTCCAGCCTGCGCCGTTAATCCCGCTTGCGCTGTTTCCGCTGTCCTTGCAGCCATTTCCCCGCTGCTGCCTAAACCACGCTTTTTCAGGTAGTCTTGTACGTTTTTAACCGCCTGTTGTGTCTGCGTATCAGCTTGTACCCTCTGAGATTGGTATCCTTCCATTGCTTCACCTTTCTCAGTTTCCATGCTCCTTTTGCTTGCGTTATAAGTGTTCATTATCTGTTCGGCGTTATATTTTAACTCATCAAGTAATTGCTGATTTTGTGTGCTTAACTCATTTTTGCTTTGCTCAAACTGTGCCAGGATTTCATTCGCCCTTGCTGTAAGTTCATCCATTGTACCGGTCTTTGCCGTCTCGATTTGTCTTTGCCCGGAAGAATAGGCGTTATTTATCTGGTCGGTTATATATTGAAGTTCGTCTATTAGTTTCTGATTATCGGTGCTTAATTGCCCTTTGCTTATATCAAATTGAGATAAAATCTCATTTGTCCTCGCAGTCAATTCATTCATTGTGCCAGTCATGGAAGTTTCTATATTTCTCTGCCCGGAAGTATAAGCGTTTCGTATTTCCTCTGCCTGCGCCGCCAATTCATTAAGCTGTTTCTGGTAGGATTCCTCCAACGCACGATTACTTATACCCGATTCTGTCAAAACATCCGCCCGTGATTTATCTATTGCTGATTGATTTTGGGTTTGGTACTGACTTAGAAGTCTATTAATGCTTTCCGTCATATTTTTAGTATAATCCTCTTGACTTATGGACGGTTGGTAAGGCTGCGTATAAGTAGATAATGATTGATTCATTTTGTTAATATAGTCTATTAATTGATTCTGTTCTGTACCGGAAGTACCTGTACTTTCAGGTTGTATTATTCCTGGTGTGGTAGTCGGTGTGGTGGTTGGTGTGGTAGTCGGTGTAGTTGTGGCAGGCGTAACGGTTGGCGTTGTCGTTGTTGCTCCGCTCCTTAAAGTATTCAATAAGCTTGTATTCTGTTCCGCCGTTCCCATATAATTTTGAATCCCGTATTGCTGCGCAAGTTTTTGCCTTGCCGCATAACTTGAATCCTGCCCCACACTTTTTAAATAGTCTACAATCGAAACTCCCGTGTAAGCCATAAAATCACTTCCTTATTAATTTTGCCGGATTTCCCGCCCATGTCTCATTATCGGGAACGTCTTTTATTACAACCGAACCCGCCCCGACAACCGCGTTTTTTCCTATCGTAATATTCTGAATAATAGTGCTTCCCGCTCCTATGAAAGAATTTTCTTTTAAAGTTACATTCCCGCAGATTATAACTCCCGGACTTATTACCACGTTATCTTCTATTACTACATCATGGTGTAACTGTGAACCTATATTTGCTAATACGTTATTCCCTACTTGAACATTTAAGCTGACAAAACTGCTTAAAATTAAAGGACTGACTTCTACGCCAGCCCTTGTAAGTTTCTCGTATAATTTATTTCTCTCCGTATTATCTCCTTCGCTTCCAAGACAATTATATACTTTCGGCTTATCTCTTAACTTCCAATATGTATGTATGAATTCGTCTATCGTATATACTACCGGATTTCCTTCCACTTCCCCCGTCTTATAGTCGTCAACGAAACATACATCATCATGGATTAAAAAAGCAGCGGTGTCTATTCCGCAGCCCCCTGCGCATATTAAATAAGTCATTTCAATCTCTCCTGTAAATTCGCCAGATAAGATTTATTTATCTCCAACGCAGGAGGACAGAACCTTTCATACCTCTCCATGTACTTTAACTGCCTTTGTGAAATCTCAATCTGCGCTATCATAGAACCCTGTAGCTGAGTTATTCTTCTTACGGCTTCCACCCTGCCCTGTATGCCCGTATTTTGCGATTTAAGCCCTACATTGTAGCATAGTAATATAAAGTCATTAATGAATTCCTTATCCTCTGTTTGGCACTCTTTTAAAGCCAAGGTGTCATACATGCACGCAAGGCTGTCCATGATATTTTTCAAATCGCCTTCGGATATTGAATTTTTGTCGTTGTTCAGGAATTGGAACATGTACTTGATTAACTTAACCATGGATTCCTTTTTAAAATTGAATACATTATGGTATCTTTCACCTTCCACATACTTTAACAGTTTACTTTCCATTGATATTCTCCTTTACCAAACCAAAATTTATTTGTTTCTCCTTTGAACACTGACTTACTATTTCATTGTAGATTCCAAGATTAACCAACGCCCGTACAAATCCTTTTACTTTGGCGTGTTCCAGTTGACAGACTTTCGGATTAGGCGTAAACATGTCCCCCACCGTTTCAAACTGACAACCCAAACACCCATGACTACACACATGTTTTATCATGCAGGATTCACATACCGGTAAAGTGTCGGCGTTAAACGAATATGTCGCTACCATGTTTTCTATATTCTCCGATTCTATTTCAACGATTTCACCGTCTACTATGAATTTCCCGTAATTCAATCCTTTGTAAGACGTTCTATGACAAGGTAAAATCGCCAAATCCCCCATTCTGACATATAACGCCGATTGAATTCCGCAGCCTATTCCCCTGCCTATCGTAGACAGCATGGAAGATAGGATGTTGAATCCTTCCTTGAATAAGTTTTTTTCATTTCTTACGCACCAATCAGTCAACCAGTATACGAAATCCTCGAAAATCTCAATCTGACTATCCGTCCATTCTTCGTTCCTGACTTCCAAAAGATAAAGCGGCGTTCCTTTGAATCCGTGTTTCTTAAACATATCAATGAACCACTTGAAATTCTCTTTCCAGCACTCTATCCTATGCGAATAAATCATAGGATGAAAAGCGAAATTGTTTTCATAACAGAATTCAAATACTTTATCGTAGTATTCATCATCCCTTATCTTATTTTTTGACGGCCTGTTTCCTTCACAGTATTTTCCGTCTATTGAAGCACTCAGGAAAAGTCTGTTTCCTCTTTCCTTATACTGTTGCATCAAGTCTTTTACTCTCTCAGCCTGTTCAGGAATAAAGGTAAAATTAGTCGGTATTACTACCGTGGTATCCGAAAGTCTGTTTATCTTTTCCAATACCTCAAATCCAATAGGCAATGAAAAGATTTCCCCACTGAACACGTCAATCTTAGGCTTGTATTCGTTTTTTATAATCCAGTCGATAAGTAAGTCGACATTATGTAATATAACTGAATTATCCCGTATTTCTTTAGGATAAAGCCCATTGCCGTAACGTATAAGGTAGCAGTATTCACAAGATTGATTGCATACTGGACTTATGAACATTTCCAACGACTTAAAGTTTAAATTACTTAAGCTGTCCGAATCCGTTTTATAGGCATTAAAAAAAGTACCCCGAAGGATACTTTGCATTAATCTATCGTTTTCCTCTTTATATGTCATTGTATGCCTCCTTGATTATCTCCTGCATACACCCGTTACCAAGCAATCTTATCACGGATACGGGCGTTAAATGTTGGCTTCCTGTATGCGACATGTTTTCTATCGGGCAGCCCATACAGGTGTTTAAGAACAGTCCTAATATATAACCTAAGCCGTCATTTTTCAGATATTCTTTATCAGCCTGTCCAGCCAAGGCAAGTTCTTTTACCATAGTCATTATATAGTTTATCCTGAAAGTCATATAGTCATGGTAAGTCCTGTTCAAATACTCTGTTCTTGTCCTGTTGAATAAATCATCTTTAGATATTACATCGTTCCGTTTAAGTATCCATTTCCTGTCGTTGTCCAAATCATTGTAGTAAGTTTCGTTATCCCAATAAAAAGTATGGTGGCACATATGTAAATTTCCGTTAAAGTCCAATCCGTACTGTGTGTCCCCTCCCGAACAGGTATACATTTTAGACTTATACAGTTCACGGTTGAATTTTACCAGTTTCATAAATCGTGTAACGTAATTGTTTAATTGTTTGCAATGCTTGAACAACTTGAATTCTTTGTTCATTTTATTCAATGCCGTTATCCTTTTAAAGAATTCACACGCTTTCTTTCCGTCCTCCGAAGTATATTCCCCAGGTACAACAAAAGTAGGCGTAGCCCCCGGTACATTAAATCTTTTCCCGTACTCCGCCAAGTCGTCAAATAATCTGTACCAGTCTGTCAGTTTTTCCAAGGTGTCCAAGTCGTGTTCCATGTTGTCAATGCTTATCGTAGGCTTGAAATATATCTTTATATCTTTATTGTCTAGGTTGTCTATCAGTTCTTTATAGTGTTCTATTATAGTTTCCGTTGAACCTTCTTTTCTGTTCTTGTCGGTAATGTCTTTACCGCCGTCCAAGCTTATCTGAATATCCAATTTTGCCCTGCCGTTTATTCTTTTCTGTAATTCCACAAAATCCATATGATTGATTAACAGATTAGAAGGAATCTTTATTAAGTTAAGTTTCGGCAGTTCCTTAAACAGTTCATCGACATTCTCAATAAAATATTTCAGCGTCAATGTCGGCTCCGTCCCCCATAGACTTAAACATTCCAAATCTTTGTTTTCTTTCAGTAGTTCAATATATGTTCCGTCTTTTATGGACTGTATGACTTGTTTATGGATATTGTCCATCTCTTTATTTTTCGGTATAAAACAATACCGGCAGTTCATGTTACAACTGCCGGCACTCATTAAT
>JAQURI010000100.1 GCA_028715665.1 Candidatus Ratteibacteria bacterium | reverse complement strand
GCTAAAGAAACAGCGCTGATAACCATATTTATAAATATGCTGCCGCGATAAGCGCTGAAACTAGTCGAAAAAATACTAAAACCGGCGGTGCAGAAAGCCGAAACTGAATGAAAAATCCCGTAATATATCGCTTTTTTAAGAGCGAAGAAATTCATCCAATAACAAGACAGCATAATTGCGCCTACTGTTTCAATGGCAAATGTAAATAGAACAACTATTTTCGTAAACTTTTTCATATCAACCGATGTCGGGTGAGCCAACGACTCATTAAAAAGTATTCTATTGCTGAAGGAAACTTTCCCCCCGATGCCCAAAATTATTAATGCGATGAAAACCATATATCCCAAACCGCCTATCTGTATTAAAACAAGAAGCACTATCTGCCCGAATAGGGAATAAAAACTTCCCGTGTCAACAACTATCAGTCCTGTAGTTGCTACAGCGGAAGTAGAAGTAAACAATGCATCTATGAAAGATGGGGGAGTTCCATTAGCAGAAGAAATTGGCATAAGAAGTAAAATAGTTCCCGCTACAATCATCAACACAAACCCCATTAAAAGCGTCTGCGCAGGCGTAATCGTCTTCCAGAATTTTTGTGAATTATTCATAGTTCTAGTTCAGAAGACAGATATCAGAAATCAGAACACAGATTTAGGGTTTTCTATCTTTTCCATTCTGCCCTCTGTTTTCTGTTTTCTGTTGTCTGTCTTCTGTTCTCTGTTTTCATTAGTCGGGGCGACTGGATTCGAACCAGCGACCTCTTGAACCCCATTCAAGCGCGCTAAACCAAACTGCGCCACGCCCCGGTACTTCAGAAGACAGAAATCAGAAGTCAGAACACAAATTTAGGGTTTTCTATCCTTTCTATTCTGTCCTCTGTTTTCTGTTTTCTGTTGTCTGTCTTCTGTTGTCTGTCTTCTGTCTTCTGTCTTCTGTTCTCTGACTCACGTCATCTGTTTACTATTTCCAATATCTCTTCGAGTTCTTTTTTAATTATGTCCAGCGTGCTTTTTAAATCCGCCGGATTTCCTTTTTGCGCTTGTTTTAGCTTCTTTTTTACACCTGCAGCTTTATAATCCTTATCATATATTAATTCTTTTATTTTTTTTATCAATTCCACATCGGAAGCCTTGTATCTTCTTTTTCCTCGTGAATCCTTTTCGGGACGCAGGAGATTATATTCTTTCTCCCAATAGCGCAGAGTGTAATCGGCAATCCCCGTGCGCTCGCTTACTTCCTGTATGGAATAAAACAATTTCGAATTCATAACGGGTTGTCAGGTTTTATTTTATGTTCTGCCTATTGAAACATACGAAAAACCCATTCTTTTCATTTTCCCCGGGTCATAAACATTGCGTCCATCCGCTATCACGGGTTGTTTGAGCAACGTTTTTATTTTCAGTAAATCCGGATGCCTAAAGTGTTTCCATTCGGTAAGAATAAGCAAGGCATCTGCGCCCTTTGCCGCTTCATAAGGGCAATCAAAATATATAATATTCGGAAAGATTTTCTTCATATTATCCGTTGTTTTCGGGTCGAAGGCGCGAACACTTTTTACCTTTTTCTTAAGAAGTTCTCTTATGATATAAATAGACGGCGCCTCTCTTATATCATCAGTTTCCGGTTTGAACGATAATCCCCAAATCGCTATTGTTTTATTCCTTAATCCCGCCTGATTTTTCCGTTTTGAAGCGGATAATCCTGCCAAGGCCTTTTCTATCTGTGTTATAAAATGTATTCGGCGATGTATATTTATATTACGGACTTCTTCAAGCAACCCGAAATTGCACCCGCTTTTTTTACCTATATGTATAAAAGCCGAGACGTCTTTGGGGAAACACGAACCGCCGTAACCGATTCCGGCTTTTAAAAAATCTTCGCCGATACGCCTGTCAAGCCCCATCCCCTTCACGACTTTTCCTATATCCGCTCCGGTCTTTTCACAGAGGTTTGCCAACATATTTGCAAATGATATCTTCGTGGCAAGGAAAGAATTCGACGCATGCTTTATAAGTTCCGCAGATTTAATATCCGTCACAAGAATAGGCGCATTTAACGGCGAATAAAGCTGCACAAGTTCAGATGCCGCTCTTTGCGAGGATACGCCGATTATAACTCTGTCGGGATGCATAAAATCATGTATAGCAGCCCCTTCCCTTAAAAATTCAGGGTTAGACGCTACATCGAATTCTACGCATTTAGGAGCCTGTTTTTTTAAGGTTTTCAAAATCCATTCTCCTGTTTGGACCGGAACGGTGGATTTTTCGACTATAAGTTTATAACCATTCATCGCCTGCGCAATCTGGGAAGCAGTTTTTTTAACAAAAGACATATCGACTTCTCCCGTTTTGCGGGACGGAGTGCCGACACATATAAATATTATCTCGGAATCCAAAACCGCTTTGACCGTGTCACCCAAAAATGAAAGCCGGTCTTCCTTACGATTTGCATGCACCAATTTATCTAAACCCGGTTCGTAAAACGGCACTTTGCCGTCTTTAAGCGCTTTTAGCTTCTTTTTGTCATGGTCCACACATATCACCTCGTGCCCCAATTCGGCAAAACAAGCCCCAGTGACCAAACCAACATGCCCTGCTCCTATAACCGCTATCTTCATTTATCCACTCCGTTTTTCAGAAGACAGAAATCAGAAGTCAGATGGTAGATTCTTTTTCTGTCCTCTGCCACCTATCATTATCCGTCCTCTGTTATCTGTATTCTGTATTCTGTTTTTTACAAAATATATCTCGACAGATTCTTGTCTTTTACTATATCTTTTAATCTGTCTTGAACATATTTTCTATTTATATTAATTTTTTTGCCTTTAAGTTCCGGTCCCTGAAAAGATATTTCCTCCACTACCTTTTCCATTATCGTATGAAGCCTTCTTGCACCGATATTTTCCGTTTGCTCATTTACGGTTTGAGCGATAGAAGCCAACTCATCGACGGCATCGGGCGCAAATTTCACACTTATCCCTTCCGTTTTAAGAAGGGCCGTATATTGTTTTATCAAAGAATTATCCGGCTCTATAAGTATTCTTTTGAAGTCGTCTTTGTTCAAACTTTTAAGTTCCACCCTTATAGGAAACCTGCCCTGCAACTCCGGAATCAAATCGGAAGGTTTCTTGGAATGGAACGCTCCCGCCGCTATAAACAAAATATGGTCCGTTTTAACTATGCCGTATTTCGTGGCGACATTCGTGCCTTCTATAATCGGCAGAAGGTCTCTTTGAACTCCCTCCCTTGAAATATCGGGGCCGTGAGCCGATTCTCTGCCTGCCACTTTATCTATCTCATCAATAAAAATAATGCCCGAATTTTCCGCTCTTGAAATGCCTTCTTTTATGACCGCATCGATATCGAGTAATTTATCGACTTCCTCCTGAATAAGGAGCTTGCGCGCTTCGGATATCGGCGCTTTCCTATTTTTTTTATGCGGCGACATCGCCCTGCCGAACATTTCCTGAAAATTTATCCCGAATTCTTCTATTCCGGAAGAAGAAAAGATTTCAACGAGCGGCATAGCGTTTTTTTTGATTTCCAGCTCGACTATTCTGTCCTCCAATTTCCCGACGGAGAGTTGCTCTTTCATCTTTTCGCGCACCCTTTTATTCTGCGCCGCCGCTTCCTTGTTTTCTTCGGAAGCGGTTTTGCGCAAGGGCGGAATAAGTAAATCTAAAATCCTTTCTTCCGCCAATTCCTTTGCCTTGTCTTCTACTTCCTCTCTTTTTTCGCTCTTCACCGTATTGACCGAGATGTCGACTAAATCACGCACCATCGATTCCACGTCTCTGCCGACATAACCCACTTCCGTATATTTTGACGCTTCCACTTTTAAAAACGGGGCCTGCGCTAAACGAGCCAAGCGGCGTGCAATCTCGGTTTTGCCGATACCGGTTGTGCCTATCATAATGATATTTTTCGGCGCAACCTCATCGCGCAAATCTTTAGGAAGTTTCTGCCTTCGCCAGCGGTTACGCAAAGCGATAGCCACATATTTTTTCGCTTCGTTTTGCCCGATTATATATTTATCCAACGAAACTACAATTTCTCTTGGGGTAAAAAACTCGCTCATGGTTTTCTCGTTAAACAGAGAGGAGAGATTAGAGAGAATTTTAATTTTCAACTCGTTTTCTTTCTACTCTCTACTTTCTACTCACTACTCTTCTTACAACTCCATAACCTCAATTTCTTTATTTGTGTAAATACAAACATCGGAAGCCGCAAGGAGGGCTTCTCTTGCTATTTCTTTCGCATTAAGCCCGGAATGTTTAATCAAAACTCTTGCCGCGGTCAAAGCGTAAGGCCCGCCCGAGCCGATTGCGATAATTCCGTCATCCGGCTCCATTACATCTCCGTTTCCCGACAGTAAAAAACTTTTTTCTTTATCCGCTACGACCAAAAGCGCCTCAAGTCGCCTTAAAACCCTGTCGGTCCTCCAATCTTTTGCCACTTCCAAAGCGGCCCTCTGTAAATTCCCGCTAAATGCTTCCAGTTTCGCTTCGAACCTTTCAAACAACGTGAAAGCATCCGCAGTAGAACCGGAAAAACCCGCGAGTACTTTACTATCATACATTTTGCGGATTTTTTTTGCTTTATGCTTCAAAATCGTATGCTGCAAAGTAACCTGGCCGTCACCGGCGATTGCAACCTTCCCCTTGTGTCTAACGATTATTATTGTCGTGGCATGCATATAAAGACCTCCCTAGTCCTCTCTATCAAGGCAAATGATTTTGCTCATTATATCATAAGGGAATAGAAGACAGGCTACAGAAGACAGAAAACAGATTACAGACTTCAGACCAAAAAACAGACAAAATGAAAAACAAGTCCGTATGTTACCACCGCGTAGGTAGTAATTTGGGCTATTTGGTTAACATATCACCGATTTCTGCAGCTTTTTTCAAACAACCGGGTTTTTTGTTTATCGCGGCTTTGGCGTCAATGCCGGGGCAGAAGAGTTCGAATTTATATTCGGCACCGATGGTCGCGAACAGATTTTTAACTATTGACTTTGCGTTTTCAAAGAAATCTTTTCTTTCGGAGGCTTCAACGCATATAAAGGCGCCGATTTTTTTCTTTTGTGGTTTGCATGTCTTAAATACATACTTTGCAAGCCAAAGGCATTGAAACCGGTCTATGAACATTTTCATCTGGGCTGAGACGCTCCCGAAAAAAATAGGGGAGGCCAGAACCACAGTATCAGCATTTTCTACTTCGGCAAAGATTTTTTGCCAGTCGTCTTCCACAATGCAAATCCCATCCCTGCGTATGTTTTCGCATTCCTGGCAGGGAACAAATTCCAGTTCATTCAGGATAAATTTTTTAACATCAGCGCCCTTATTTTGGGCCGCTTCCAAAACGGCGTCTAAAAGTATTTCCGTATTCCCGCCTCTTCTGGGACTGCCTAATATACCTATTATCTTTTTTACTTTTTCCATTTTTTAGTTTTGCCTTTTTACTTTTTAATTTTTGACTTTACTTTATCCATCCTCCGCCCAAAACGATATCCTTATTATAAAACACCACTGCTTGTCCGGGCGTAATCGCTCTTTGCGCTTTGACAAATTGCACTTTAAGCATTTCTTTAGGAGAAATAACCGCTTCGCTTTCTTTGTTTCTGTATCTTGTTTTTGCTTTTATTTTTAGCGGCTTTCTTAATTTATCGAGCC
>JAQURI010000099.1 GCA_028715665.1 Candidatus Ratteibacteria bacterium | reverse complement strand
ATACTACTTGGGCGCCTCTGCGGTGGCCTTCAAATGAGGGTAATTTGTGTTCTTTTGCCCATCTGCGGTTGCCGTCGACTATGAATGCGATGTGTTGGGGAAGTTTATTTTTATCCAATATTATTTCTTTTTTCATAGGGTTTCATAGGGTAAATCTGCCTGTCATTGCGAGAAGCGTAGCGACGAAGCAATCTCTTGGTTAACATTTGAGATTGCCACGTCCTCACTGTGTTCGGACTCGCCCCTAGAAATTGCAAAAGCAATTTCAGGGACCAAAGTCCCGGAAATCTTTTAGATTTCACGGGGCAATGACATATGATATACGTGCTATTATACAAGATAAAATTCTACAATTAAAACACTATAGAAAGGCATATTTTTTATTTGACTTTTATATTTTGAAAATGTATTATTCCGTCTTCTCTAAACTTAACCTAACAAGGAGGGAGCACAGATGAAAAAGAAGTACCTTTTGACCCCGGGGCCTACACCTTTGCCGCCGGAAGTTATGGGCGCTTTGGCTAAGCCGATTATACATCACAGAACTGCAGAATACAGCGCATTATTTGCGGAAGTGAACAAAGGTTTGAAATATTTATTTCAGACCGCTGAAGACGTTTTTATATTTGCGTCTTCCGGCACGGGCGCAATGGAAGCGTCCGTAATCAATCTGCTTTCCGCAGGCGATAAGATAATTGCGGTCGAGGGAGGTAAGTTTGGAGAAAGATGGATAGAGTTGGGTAAAACTTTCGGGCTGAATGTGATTGAACTTCATGTCAAATGGGGCAAGGCGGTTGAGCCATCCGAAATAGAAAAATTATTGAAGAAAAATCCCGATACTAAGGCAGTGTTTACGACTTTGTGCGAAACTTCCACGGGCGTTAAAACGGATGTGAAAGCCATCGCGGCAATTACCGCAAAAACGAATGCAGTATTAGTAGTTGACGCTATATCCGGTCTTGGCGCTATGGAACTCAAGACGGACGAATGGGGCATTGATGTTGTTGTGTCAGGTTCGCAGAAAGGCGTAATGCTTCCGCCGGGTTTGGGCTTGATATCTTTGAGCAAAAAAGCCCAAAAGTTAATGGAAACATCGAAACTGCCCAAATATTATTTTAATATTAAGGCTTATAAGAAAGCGTTGGATAAAGACGATACGCCGTATACTCCGGCAATTGGCTTGACGGTTGCTTTGAAAGAAGCGCTTAAGATGATACAGGACGAAGGGCTTGAAAATGTTTTGAAAAGGCATGCCGTAATGGCTGAAGCGACAAGGCAAGCTGTTAAAGCATTAGGTTTGGAAATATTCGCCTCTCCGCCTGCCGATGCCGTGACTGCGGTTAAATTGCCCGAAGGCATGGACGGCAGTAAATTGTATAAATTAATGAAAGACGAAATCGGTGTGCAAGCCGCGGGCGGACAGGGCGATTTGAAAGGCAAGATTTTAAGGATTGCGCATTTGGGCTATATGGACGCTTCGGATGTGCTTCTTGCTATTTCCGCTTTTGAAGTCGCTTTGAAAAAGATGGGCTATCCCGCAAAATTGGGAGAAGGCGTAAAAGCGGCGCAGAAAGTTTTATATAGTATAGGTTAATAAAAGGTTATCAAAGGTTAAAAACGGTTAATAATGGTTGCTAAAATTTTTTTATGTAACCTTTGTTAACTTATGTTAACCCATATTAACCATTGTTAACCATATCTTACGGAGGATGATTAAGATGAAGGTGCTTATATCGGATAAACTCGAAAAAGAAGCTGTGGATATTCTAAAATCAAAAGGGTTGGAAGTTGATATCAATACCGAACTGACACCCGAACAGTTAAAGGAAAAAATAAAAGATTATGAAGCTCTGATTGTCCGCTCAAAAACAAAAGCCACGAAAGAAATAATAGACGCGGCAAATAAACTGAAAGCAATCGGCAGGGCCGGAGTAGGCGTGGACAATATAGATATACCCGCCGCGTCGGCTAAAGGTGTTGTTGTTATGAACGCGCCTTCCGGCAATACAATATCCGCGGCAGAGCATGCGTTTGCTTTGATGTTCACATTATCAAAAAATATTCACTGCGCTCATCCGATGTTAAAGAATAAAAAATGGGAGAAGAAATTATTGGGCGTAGAACTTTTCGGTAAAACTATCGGTATTATAGGGTTGGGCAGAGTCGGAAGCCATATGGCAAAAATGGCTAAAGGAATCGGAATGAACGTTATAGGTTATGACCCCTTGATGACAAAAGAAAAAGCCAAAAAAATCGGCGTAAAATTCGTCGATTTGGACGAACTTTTCCGAACGTCCGATTTTATTTCTCTTCATGTTCCGCGCACTCCCGAAACCAAAAATATGATAAATGAGAACACTTTGAACAAGATGAAGAAAAACGCAAGAATTATAAATTGCGCAAGGGGCGGAGTAGTTGACGAAAAAGCGCTTTATAATGCGTTAAAATCGGGCAGAATCGCGGGAGCCGCATTGGATGTTTTCGAACAGGAGCCGCTTATCGATTCTCCTCTTTTGGAGCTTGACAATGTAGTATTTACTCCGCATTTGGGCGCTTCCACAAGCGAAGCCCAGATTAATGTCGCAATCGAAATTGCAAATTCCATAGCGTCGGCTTTGAACGAAGGAAAATTCCCAAATGCATTGAATTTATCCCAACTCGTAAAAAAATGAAATTTTTTGACGGGTCGAGTATAAAGAAGTAAAATCGTTTTTAAGGGAGATTATAAGATATGGCTAAGAAGCCCAAAATATATATTTTGGATGTTACAAACAGGGACGGCGTGCAGACGTCGCGGCTGGGTTTGGCGAAACTGCAGAAGACGATGATAAACATGTATCTTGACAAGATGGGTGTTTATCAGAGCGAAATGGGTTTCCCGTTTACGAACCACGAAATAAATTATATTAACGCAAATCTGGAACTGAAAAAGTTGAAAGCGTTTAAGTCCATTGTTCTTTCCGGCTGGTGCAGACCCGTTATAAAAGATATAGAAAAATCCGTAATACTCACTAATATCCAGCACATGAATTTATCGGTTTCCACTTCCGAACAAATGCTTAACAGCAAATTTTCGGGCAAATATTCCAAAGACGATATAATCAAAATGATAGCCGATGCCACGCGGTTTGCAAAAAAATCCGGAATTAAGACCGTCGGCGTCAATGCTGAAGATGCTTCGAGGGCAAAGATAGATTTTTTGGTTGATTTCATAATCGCTGCTAAGGAAGCCGGGGCGGATAGATTCAGATATTGCGATACTTTGGGATATGACGACCCGTTTACTTTGTACGAGAGAATATCGAAAGTACTCAAGAAAGTTAAAATATCCGTAGAACTCCACTGCCACAATGATTTGGGAATGGCTGTCGCAACTTCCATAGGCGGCGCTAAAGCGGCAATCGACGGCGGAGTGGACGCGCACATAAATACTACAGTTAACGGAATGGGCGAAAGAGCGGGAAACGCAGATTTGGTTTCCACGATATTAGCGGTGAAAAAAGCAAGCGGTTTTGAAAATAAGTACGCGATGGACGATAATATCGATTTGAAAATGGCATGGAAAATTTCCAAGTACGCTTCTTACGCTTTCGGCGTTCCTATACCGATAAATCAGCCCGGGGTAGGGGATAATGCTTTTGCGCATGAATCCGGCATTCATGTTGACGGCGCCTTAAAAGATTCCAGAAACTATGAACTTTATCATTATGAAGAATTAGGAAGGGGAGAACCGGAAATTATCGAGACGGGAAGAAGAATAACAGTCGGAGAATATAGCGGCGTAAAAGGTTTCAGAAATGTTTACGGCAAAATGGAAATAGAATTCAAAGACGACGAAGAAGCCACAAAAATATTGGAACTTGTAAGATACGCAAATGTGCATACTCAAAAACCTTTAGTTGAAGACGAATTGAAATTTATCGCTGCTTATCCTAAAATAGCTAAGCAGATTATGACGGTCACGCCGCCTTAGAGAAAGTAGAGAGGAGAGAGTAGAAAGTAGAGAGATTACGACATGAAAAAGCTGTTTTTGAGTTTAGGATTGATCCTTTCGGTTTTTTGCTTTTCTTCTGCATCCGTTTTTCCCGCAGATTTTTCGGAAATAGACAAGGAACTGAAATCCGGAATCCTTTCGCTGCAAATCGGCGATTACGAAGACGCTTTGGGAAACTTCCAAAAGGTATTGGATTTGGACCCCGTAAACTCCGATGCTTACTACTATTTGGGAATGACTTATTCCCAAATGGAGGAATTCGATAAAGCGGTTTCTTATTACGAGAAAGCCCTGAAATTAAATCCTGAACTCGCAAAAGCCCATTTTCAAGTTGCTGTTGCCTATTATCAACAAAAACAATACGCGAATGCTTTACGGTCACTGTCGAAAGCAGAAAAATATTTGCCGCAGGATGCCATGGTCTATTATTATCAAGGTGCGACTTATTACAGCATGAAAAAATATTACAAGAGTGTTGCCCCTTTCGAAAAAGTAAAAAAACTTGACCCTGCGCTTACAGTTTTATCTTACTATTGGCAGGGAGTTGCTCTTTTCCAACAAGGTTTATATATCGAAGCGGAAAAGCTGTTAAGAGAGGTTAAACGGCTTTCGGCTGAGTCGCAGCTCGGCAATTCTGCAGATGAATTTTTGGATGCCATAGAAAAACGTACCAAGCCTTTAAGTGTAAAAGCGAGTCTCGGCGTAGAATATGACGACAATGTTACTCTGCAGCCCGTAGATGAGGATGTTTCTGAAATTTCCGACAAAGAAGACGAGAGAGCAGTTGTTAATCTGAAATTTTCGGGAAGAAAATTTTTAGAGCCGGGAGAATTCGGCGCATATTATTCGTTTTACCAATCTCTGCACCAGGATTTAACCGAGTATAATGTCCAGGGGCATACGGGTTCGCTATACTTTGCTTCCAATTTGCGGCCTTTTCAGCCCTATATTCAATATAGTTATGACTATTATTTCGTTGACAACGATAAATATTTGGAAAAGCATACTATTATTCCTTCTTTGAATATTTCCGTGGCATCGCCCCATATAACACAAGTGTATTTCCAGTATGAAAAATTCAATTATCTTATTGATTTTGACGAAGACGAATACGACAGAAGCGCCGATGCCAATGCATTAGGAGTAAACCAATATTTTTCAATCGTGGACGGCAAGGGTTACATAAAAATCGGCGCAGAATATAAAAATAACGATGCTGAAGGAGACGACTGGGATTATT
Organism: Candidatus Ratteibacteria bacterium; assembly: GCA_028715665.1. Classification (GTDB taxonomy): domain Bacteria; phylum CAIJMQ01; class CAIJMQ01; order CAIJMQ01; family CAIJMQ01; genus CAZNJA01. The sequence goes on along the minus strand of JAQURI010000099.1, from coordinate 628 downwards.
ATGGTTCCAAAATCCGCTTGACCGTATATTCGCCCACACCGGTCGACAAAATGAGCGTAGAAATCGGCGGCGAGCAGTCATATAGCAATTTTGATAATGAAGATTCGTTTTTTGAAAAGACAAGAAAAGACACATATTTAAGCGGATGGATTGAACTTATGTATAAATTGAACGATAATTGGGGCGTCGGGTTAAATTATAAACATATTAACAACAATTCCAACATAGATTTTTACGAATATCAAAGAAACATAACTTCATTATTTTTAAGTTGCAGTTTTTGATTGGAACGAAGTTCCAATCACCCCGTAGAGTGTCGGGAAAATATCCTCGGGGGAAATTTTTCCGACGGGTTACGATGCGGGGTAATCGGACATAACACATTTGCCTCAATGACTTGCATTATGGTATATAATAACACGGAGAAAAAATATGAATAAAAAACTTTTTGGAATAGTTGTTATGGGATTGTTGCTGGTCGCAGGTGTTTCTATCCCTTTATATGCCCAAGAACCGGTCGGTAAAGTAATTTCCTTAAAAGGCAGTGCAGAAGCCCAACTCGGCGAAGAAAGCCAGTGGAGAACGTTAAGAATAAAAAGCGATATTTACGAAAAAGACACTATTAAAA
>JAQURI010000098.1 GCA_028715665.1 Candidatus Ratteibacteria bacterium | reverse complement strand
GCCAAATTAACTTTGCGACAGGTAATTCTACATCCATGCTCGCAGTCACGCAAGTTATTCATTCGAAATTTTTGAGCGTATATATTTATATTTGGCTTGACCCCGTTAGAGATAGGTCGCCATTTGTCGACCGTACATACCACCTTAAAATTAGGATTATCTCTAACGGAGTTGACCCCGTCTAGAAGTCCGATACGCTGGCGTATCGGCAGTCGTCTGCGACAACTTACTTCTAACGGGGTTGACAAACTTGCGTACATAAAGCAGAATATTTCGGAATGATTTCAAAAATAGTAAGATTTCTTACCATAGACCTCTGGAGAATTCCTTTAAGAAAACTTCCCCGCAGTCGTTCGATATTAATAAGACAACTTAGGATTGTTACACTTGCGGTACGCGGTTTTGATGAGGATAAGTGTCAACTCCGGGCCTCTGCATTGACTTTTTATTCTTTGCTTGCCATTGTGCCGATAGTCGCTATGGTATTCGGTATAGCAAAGGGTTTCGGCATCGAAAAGATGCTTGAAACGCAACTTATGGAGCGGCTTGAAGGGCAAGAGCAAGTAGTGGAAAGGATCATCGGGTTTTCCCAGTCTCTCCTTGAAAAAACCAAAGGAGGCATAGTTGCCGGCATAGGAGTGGTTTTATTGTTCTGGACAGTAATAAGAGTGTTGAGCAATATCGAAAATTCCTTCAATGATATCTGGGGCATAAAAAAGTCCAGAAGTTTTGCAAGAAAGTTCAGCGACTATCTTGCGATTATGCTGATTGCTCCCGTCCTTATAATTATGCCCGGAAGCATTACTTTGGCGATAACAAGCCAATTCGAATTTATAACACGGAAGTTTTCTCTTTTGGGGGTGATAGGCCCTTTTCTTTTTGCCGGTTTAAAATTCATTCCTTATATGGTTATATGGATATTTTTGAGTTTTATGTATGTCTTTATGCCCAATACCAAAGTCGGTATAAGGTCCGCTGTATTGGGAGGGGTTGTTGCAGGGACTTTTTACCAATTGATGCAGTTCGGATATATAAACACTCAAATACTTGTTTCCCGTTACGGAGCGATATACGGGAGTTTCGCGGCTTTACCGCTTTTTTTAATTTGGCTGCAGTTGAGTTGGCTTATTGTTCTTTTGGGAGCGGAAATATCTTTTGCGCATCAGAATGTGGAGACATACGAATTTGAACCTGATTCTCTTAAGGCAAGTTATTCTTTTAAAAAACTTGTCAGTTTGATGGCTGTAAATTTAGTGGCAAAGAGTTTTGAAAGCGGCGCTAAACCTCTTACAGCGGAACAAATTTCCCATAAATTGGAAATACCCATAAGGTTGATTAACACCGTTTTATATGAACTGGTCGAAGCCGAAATCTTATCCGAAGTAAGACCGAATGATTATAAGAGCATTGCCTATCAGCCTGCTCAGGACCTTAATAGACTTACGATAAAATATGTGATTGATGCTGTGGAAAAACGCGGGAGCGATAATATCCCTGTGGTAGAATCAAAAGAATTAAAACAAATTTCCGAGTCTTTAAAGGAATTCGGGCAGGTGCTCGAAAAATCTGCTGCGAATATATTGTTGAAAGATATATAATCTGTGCGGATTAGTTTCAAGGAATGACTTTTTTCTTTCTCAATAATTGTCTGTATAAATTATCTATTTGTCCTACCATATATTCTGCCCTAAAGAAGGGGTCGACGACTTTTTTGCCTTTTTCTCCCATTTCCTTTCTTAAATTCTCGTCTCGTAATAATTCCAAAAGGTAATAGGTTAATTGTCTGCAGTCGTAAATTTCCCATTTTTCTTCGGATACATCGGGGGCAGGCAGCAGAAAACCGTTTTGTCTGTCTTTTATTATTTCGTCCGCGCCGTCGATATTAAAGGCCACAACGGGTTTACCGCAGGCAAAAGCTTGGGGGATTGCTCTTGCAAGCCCTTCTCTCAAAGATACGTGAACGACTATGTCCATTATAGATATATAGTCGGGGATTTTTTCTCGGGGGACGAGTCCCGTAAAAATAATTTTGTCCTTTATGCCTAAATTAGATGCCTGTTTTTCTAATTGCTCCCTGAGGTTTCCGTTTCCGACAAATAAGAATTTTACATTCGGAAATTTATCTATTGTTTCTTTTGCTGACTTTAATAAAAATCGGTGCCCTTTCAGTTCGAACAACCGCGCTATTTTGCCGATGACTAATTCGTTGTCCTTTATTCCCAAACTTTCTTTTAATTTTTTGTTTTCTTTAACGTTGAGAAATCCATCCAGTTCCATGCCGCTATATATCGTTATGAATTTGTCTAAGGGTGCAACTTTAGCCGCGTGCGCTTTTTTTGCCATATTGTCGCAGACGGTAATTATTTTGTCTGTGATTAGCGCGGTAATTCGCTCTAAATTAACTGCCGCAAAATTCATGAATTTATTTTGATATGGGAAAAAAGGAAGTCCGTGTATCGTATGGATTATGATTGGAACACCGGCGCACTTAGCGGCTAATCGCCCCAAAATTCCTGCTTTTGAGGAATGTGTGTGTACTATATGATAACCGCCGTTTCGCAATAAATAATAAAATTCGAAAAAACTTTTGAAATCAAGCCAAGGATGGATATTTCTTCTGGACGCATCGACTAAAATGAGATTTATACCTCTTTTTTTTGCTTCTTCAATTAGAGAGCCTTCTGGACCAAGAGGAGGCCCGGTAAATAAACTTACTTCATAATTGTCTGTTTTTTGAAGCCCATCGACCGTTAATAATGTGTTTTCTTGGGCTCCGCCGAGTATCAAGCGGGTAATAATGTGGGCAACCTTGATTTTCTTTTGCATTATTGTTTTTTGTTTAGCTTTAATCGCGGGGAAACGACAAGTCAAAAGAGTTTTCGTTTTTTTTCTATATCCACCAATCGCGGAGATATGGATTCCCCCTGTATAAGGTCTAAATAAGATTCTCTTCTCCTGATTAAATAGCATCTGGAGTTATCGACAAGGACTTCCGCAGCCCTGGGACGGGAGTTATAGTTTGAAGACATGCTAAAACCGTAAGCTCCTGAACTGGCAATAGCGAGATAATCGCCTTCTTTTAAAATAGGAAGTTGCCGGTTCTTTGCAAAAAAGTCGCCGCTTTCGCATACGGGACCCACGACATCCGCTGTAATCGTTCCTTCTTTTTGTTCTTCGGGTAAGATTTCATGGTGCGCATTATAAAGGGCTACCCTTATTAAATTGTCCATTCCAGCATCCACTATTATGAAATTTTTATCTTCACGTTTCTTCACGCGTAAAACTTTACTTACTAGTATTCCGGCATTTCCCACTATGAATCGGCCGGGTTCTATTATTAATTTACATCCCGTTTTTTGCACTATCGGCAGAATACTTTTGGAAAATTCCGATGGCGCAGGCGGGATTTCTTCTTTATAAATTATTCCCATTCCTCCGCCGATATTAAGCCACTGAATGGAAATGTTTTTTTGTTTTAATTCTTGTATGAAATCCGATATTTTATTAAGCGCTTCCTCATACGGCTTGATGGAAGTTATTTGTGAGCCGATATGCATATGCAGCCCTTTTATTTTTATGTTCTTTAGCTCTTGAGATTTCGAGAAAATATCCTTTGCTTGTTGGAACGAGAGCCCGAATTTTGTCCCTTTTTTGCCGGTGGCAATATGATGATGTGTTTCGGGTTCTATTTCCGGATTTATTCTTAACGCTATAGCTATTTCTTTTTCTTTTTTCCTGCCTATTTTATTTATTGTTTGTAGTTCTTCTTCGGATTCTACGTTTATCAGAAAGATGCCCGCATCTATTGCTTCATGTATTTCTTTCTCGGTTTTCCCCACACCCGCATAAACTATTTTTTTAGGGTCTATACCAGCCTTCATTGCCCTGAAAAGTTCTCCGCCTGAAACGATATCGACTCCCCAGCCCCTTTTTGCCATTATGGCAAGGATGCTTAAATTTGGGTTGGCTTTCATAGAATAGCAGAAAATATGCGGATAGTCCTGAAACGCTTCCTCGAAAAGTGCCATATGGCGGTTGATTGTTGCCGAAGAATATACGAAAGTCGGCGTGCCTATTTTTTCGGCTATTTCTTTTATTGAAACATCCTCGCAATAAAGACGTCCGTTTTTAAAATTGAAATGGTTCATTTTGGGTTTTCCTAATTCATGTCGTGAAGATTTTCAGCTGTTGAATTTAAATCTTTTTTCTTTAAAAAGTTTTATGCAAACATCTACTACTTTAGGGTCATATAAAATACCTTTATTTTTAGAGATTTCTTCTAGCGCGGTATCTATGCCGAACGCTTCGTGATAGGGCCTGTAGGTGGCGATTGCTTCGATAACGTCGGCTACGCTTAAAATTCTTGCCTCCAGAAGTATTTCATCTCCTTTTAATCCTTTAGGATAACCGGTGCCGTTTATTCTCTCGTGGTGTTGCAGGACTATTTGGGCGACCGGCCAGGGAAACTCAATGGTTTTTAATATATCATATCCGACTGTTACATGTGTCCTTACCAAGTCCATTTCGGTTTCGTTTAGCTTGGAAGGTTTGCCGAGAATTTCGGCGGGAACAGCTATTTTGCCGATGTCGTGGACAAGTCCGGCCATTTTTATAGAAGCTATTTGGCTGTTGGAAAGGTCCATTTCTTTCGCTATAGCACAGGCGAGTTCCGTCACTCTTTTTTGGTGACCTGCAGTGTATAAATCTCTTATTTCAACTGCGGAAACCAGTGCCATTATCGTTTCCTCGAAATTTTTCTGTAATTGTTTAAAACTTTTTTCACGTTCTTCTTCTGCTTTTTTGCGGTCAGTTATGTCGAGCATCGTAGTCCTGACGCCTATAATTTCCCCTTCGTTGTCATATTCCCAAACCTCATCGATGCTAACATGAATTTTTTTACCGCTATTAGTAACGTATATTCGGTCTTTTGCTTCGGGTATACGTTTGCCTTTTAATTTTTGCAGGAATCTTTGTTTTGCTTCCGCTTTTTGTTCAGGCAGTATGAAATCAAATATCGGCTTGCCGAGCATTTCCTCGGGTTTATATTCGAGCATTTTCGCTTCGGTGCTGTTTACGCTGGTAATAATCCCTCTTGTATCTAATGTATGATAAGCAACAGGGGCGTTATTCCACAACTCCCTGTATCGTTCTTCGCTTGCTCTTAATGCTTCTTCCACAAATTTGCGTTCGGTGATATCCTGAGATGTTATTATTGCTCCTTTGGGAAAAGGCGCTATTGTGATCGTCAGAATTTTGCCTTTGTATTTCTGTTCCGGAAAGGTTTTTGTTTTACCGGAACTTATGCATCCCATTAGTTCCGCGTGCATGTCGATTTCATGTTTTCCGGCGTAATCTTTATACATGATATCGCCCTTTTGAGGCAGTCTGCTACCCGATATCTTTTTTGCCAAATTAAAATCTATTATTTCGCCTTTGGTGTTTACGACTATGGTTTCAATGGGATTATATTCAAAAAGGGCTTTGCTTAGCTCTTCGGTCTGTTTACGTTTGGTTATGTCTTGCCCTGTTGCTATTATTCCTATTATTTGGCCGTTTTTATCTTTAAGCGTTTTGTTATACCATTCTATTAAAACCTCGCGGCCGTCTTTGGTAATAATTGGATTAATATTTCCGCTGGCAGGCATATTACTTAGTGTTTTACTAAATATATTTTTTGTCTGTTCTCGGTTTTTTTCCGGTAAAAAAGTGTCAAACCAATTTTTACCTTTTACTTCTTCCAGTTTGTAGTCAGTGAGATTTTCCATGTAGGAATTGAAATTTATTATGTTTGCTTTGGTATCCAAAACTAAAATAATAACCGGCGCAGTATTGAATATGCTTTCAGTAAATTCTTTTTCCCGTTTGATCTCTTCCTCATCCTGTTTGTGTTGAGTGATGTCCTGCATGGTTGAACGGATCCCGGTAATTTGTCCGTCAT
>JAQURI010000097.1 GCA_028715665.1 Candidatus Ratteibacteria bacterium | reverse complement strand
GAGATTTGAACAGAATATAACCCGACTCACGGGAGTTGCGGTTCGAATTTTTGCAAGGATTTCGTCGGAAGAAGAGGAAGAAATTAGGGACGTGGAATTCTCCGAAAAAGCCGAAAAAGAAATTTTTCAAAAGCATCAGACATACTATGACAAAGAGGCGACATTAAAAGGGAAACCCTATGCGGCTTTAGGCAGGCCTTTCATGGGAGAAGATAAAATGCTGGGGCTTATGCTTATAGGAATTCCCAAGACCTATGCTTTTCAAACGGTTTTAAAAGAATATCTTCCTTTTTTCTTGGGTATATGGATATTGGTTGCCGGCGGCTTGGGATATTTCGTAACTCGTGGCATAACAATGCCTATAAGCAAATTCATTAAGGGGGCAAATGCTATCGCATCCGGCGACTTAAACCAGCACATTAATCTTTCTTCCAAAGACGAAATCGGCAGTTTAGCGTCTGCTTTCAATAATATGGCGCAAGAGCTGAAAAAAATGCAAAAGATGCAGGAAGAACTTAGAAAACTTGACAGGTTGTCGGCCCTGGGACAATTGGCGGCTGAAGTTGCTCACGAAGTCAAAAATCCTCTGGGAATAATAAAAAACTCCGCCCAAATTTTACAAAGCGGTTCTCTTGACGAATCAAAGAAAAAAGAAATCGTAACCTTCATAATAGAAGAAGCCGAACGCATAAATAAGGTTATAAATAATTTTCTGCAATTTGCAAGACCGCCAAAAACAAAAAAACAAAAAACCGATATTATTGAAATTTTAAATAGGACAATTCAACTTGTCAGCGATACTTTAGCAAAAAACAATATTGAATTAGTGAAAGAATACGAGGAGTCCCTGCCTTTTATTCGTGCGGACCAATCTCAGTTGCAGCAGCTTTTTCTGAATTTAATATTGAATGCCGTTGAAGCGATGTCCGACAAGGGCGGTAAGTTGAAAATTTCAGCTAAAGTCGAAATAAAAGTAGCGGAAGAGAAAGTGGATAAGAAATGGATAGAAATTATTTTTTCTGATACTGGACGCGGAATATCGCCCCAACTGAAAAATAAAATTTTCGAAGCTTTTTACACGACACGTGAACAGGGAACGGGACTGGGACTTTCGATTTCGAAAAGAATCGTGGAAAATCACGGGGGTGAGATTAGTTTACAGTCGGAAATAGGAAAAGGCTCCGATTTTAAGATAATGCTTCCGGTATAAAATTATAAAAACATGAAAAAGAAAATTTTGATAGTGGAAAACGAATCAAGGCAGGCAAAATTGTGGATGACCAAGCTCGAAGAAGAAGGGTATAAAGTGGATTGGGCGGAGAACGGCAAAACAGCATGCGATAAGATATCACAAGAAAATTATCATCTTATACTTTCGGATATCAGAATGCCTCAAATGGACGGCCTGCAACTCTTGGACTGGATAAGAGAAAGAGATAAGGAAATTCCGGTTATTATGATTACTGCGTTTGCGGACGTGGATTCGGCTGTAAGAGCAATGAAAAAGGGCGCGTACGATTATGTCAAAAAACCGATAGATTTGGAGGAGTTGACACAAATTATAGGTAAAGTTTTCAGAATGAAAGTATTGGAAGAAGAGAATGTATATCTTAAGAACGAGTTGTCCCGCAAATCCGGGATGCTGGTCGTTGGGGAAAGCGCCGAATTCAAAAAAGTTATGGACCTTATTGCTAAGGTGGCAAAAACCAAATCCACTGTTTTGATTAACGGGGAGACCGGGACCGGTAAAGAACTTGTTGCTAATGCCATACATTATAATTCGCCGAGGAAAAATGCTCCGTTAGTTGTGGTTAATTGCGCAGCTTTACCGGAGAATCTATTGGAATCGGAATTGTTCGGACATATTAAAGGTGCCTTCACCGGGGCTTACGAGGATAAAAAGGGTAAATTTGCCGTAGCTAACTCCGGAACGCTTTTTTTGGATGAAATCGGTGCTATACCTGTTAATCTTCAATCCAAGCTTTTAAGAGCAATTGAGAACCAACAGTTTGAACCGGTAGGAAGTACAAAAACTGTTTTTTGTGACGTGAGGATTATAGCAGCTACTAATATTGATTTGAAAAAAGCTATAGAAAAAGGCGAATTTCGCGAAGACCTGTATTATCGACTTAATGTTTTTCCGATTTATCTTTCGCCTTTAAGACAAAGAACAGGAGATATACCTTATCTTGTCGAACATTTTATCAAGATGTATAACATCGAATTAAAAAAAGAAATCAAAGGCATCGAAAAAGAGGCATTGGATGTTCTTATGTCTTATTATTGGCCCGGCAATGTGCGGGAACTTGAAAATATTATGGAAAGGGCAATGGTTCTCTGCGAAAGAGATATTTTGACGGCCGAATTTTTTAAGATGTTGCATAATAAACCTATTGGACCTAAAGACGGCCTTTTAGATCAAAAGCCTTTGGAAGAGTTTATAAATTATCAAAACGAAAAAAAGTATTCCGAATCGAAAAAGAAATTTATTTCATCATTCGATAAAAATTTTCTAATAAGGACCCTTAAAGAAACAAAAGGCAATATTACAAAAGCTTCCCATATTTCCGGCATAGACAGAAAAAATCTATATCGGAAAATTAAAAGTTTGGGAATAGATCCCAAAACTTTTAAAAATTAGAAAACAACAAATAGCCGCAAAAGAAACAAAGCAACTTTTTTTATCCTTTGTTTGTAGAGGGAATATGGGGTTAAAATACTGCTATTATTGTAGTAATAATACCGCATTTAAGCCCAATTCTTGTGTATGTATGCGGGGGAGTAGGGAATAAAAATAAGCTTGCCTGGGGATGTTTAGTGATATACATGTTAGTATTGGCACGCGATTTGTATATTATATGGCGTGTGCGAGCATCCCGGGCAGAGTGTTCTTTCCCCTTTCCTTCTTCTCTCTGCCCGGTTCTCCACTAAAAATTGAGTTAAGTTTAAGATATAAACATAAAAATGAGGAAAACTCTTAAAGAACTTACAGAAATAATAGGCGGGGAAATAGTTGGTGATCCCTTGGTCCTTATAAAAGGTGTGGCTCCTCTTGAAGAAGCAAAAGAAGGAGATATAACATTTTTTGCAAATTCAAAGTTGTCCCGTTTTTTGCATAAGACCAAAGCATCCGCCGTAATCGTAGATGCCAAAACCCCCGGCAACGGAAAGCCGTTAATTAGAATAGAAAATCCTTATGCGGCTTTTAGCAAGATTATGGAATTATGGGTTCAGAACAAGACCTATGCTTTGGGAATTCATCCTACTGCGGTTTTGGGAGAACAGGTAAGGTTGGGAGAAAATGTTTCCATAGGTGCTTATGCAGTTATAGAAGACCACGTGGAAATAGGAGACGGAACAATAATCCAACCTCATACGTACATAGGGGAGAGCAGTAAAATCGGCAAAAATTGTCACGTGTATCCCCAGGTCACGATTGCCGAAAAGGTAGAAATTACGGACAATGTCGTGATTCACTCCGGCACGGTAATAGGTTCCGAAGGTTTTGGCTTTATAGGGGAGAACGGTACCTATCGTAAAATTCCTCAGATTGGAAAAGTAATTATAGGCAGCAATGTTCAAATAGGTGCAAATGTAACTATTGATAGAGCTACTTTTGGCAAGACATGGATAAAAGACGGCACAAAAATAGACAATCTGGTTCAGATAGCCCATAACGTCGAAATAGGGAAAAACTGTATAATTGTAGGTCAGGTCGGCATCTGCGGTTCGGTTAAGATAGGTGACGGCGTAATCTTGGCGGGCCAAGTGGGCATTGTGGACCATCTTTCGATAGGTGACGGAGCAAAGGTCGCGGCTAAATCGGTAGTGACTAAGAGTGTCCCTGCAGGCAAATTCGTATCGGGTTATCCTGCGAGAGACCACAATGAAGAAAAAAGGATAAAAGCATCTATTGCTCGCCTTCCCTTATTCTTGAAAAAAGTTCAAGAGATTTCTAAGAAATTGGAAAAATACGAGAAAAAATCCTGATTTCTTTTCCTCTTTCCATCCCCTCCTGAAATTCTGAAATTGACAAAAGAAGCGACATTCCTATACAATTACCACCGTTATGTCTTATAAAATTACATTAATCGAAGGCGACGGAATAGGGCCCTCCATTGTTCAAGCTGCAGTAAGGGTAATAGAAGCAACGGGTGTCAAAATACAATGGGAGAAACAATATGCCGGCGAGGATGTTATGGATAAAACAGGCACACCTTTGCCGGAAGAAACGTTGGATTCCATAAAGAAAAACAAGATAGGATTCAAAGGTCCTCTGACTACGCCCATAGGCAAGGGTTTTCGCTCGGTAAATGTCCAGATTAGACAAAGATTGAAATTATTTGCAAATTTAAGACCCGCCTTTTCTTTTAAAGGCGTTCCCGGAGCTTATGATGATATCGATTTGGTAATCATAAGAGAAAATACCGAAGGGCTTTATTGTGGTGTGGATTATTGGGTAGATGAAGACCAGACGGCAGGTATTTCTCAGAATATTATAACCAGAAAGGGTTCTGAGCGAATAGTAAGATTTGCTTTCGAATACGCCAAAAACAAAGGCAGAAAAAAAGTTACTGCAGTACACAAAGCCAATATCTTGAAATGTTCTTCGGGGCTTTTTTTAAGGGTTGCCGGTGAAATTGCAAAAGATTATCCAAATATACAATTCGAAGACAGGATTGTAGACAATATGGCCATGCAACTTGTCAAAAGACCGCAGGAATATGACGTTATAGTCGCTACCAACCTTTTTGGAGACATACTTTCGGATTTATGCGCTGGTTTGGTTGGAGGATTAGGGCTTACTCCTTCGGGAAATATAGGTGACAGCATAGCTGTATTTGAACCTGTCCACGGTTCTGCTCCTAAATACAAAGGTCAGAACAAAGCAAATCCGTGTGCAACAATTCTTTCGGGCGCTTTAATGCTGGATTATTTGGGAGAAAAAGAAGCTTCTAAGAAAATATTTCAAGCTGTTGCCAGCGTAATCAAAAAAGGCAAAGCTGTAACGTACGATTTGAAACAAGACAGAAACGATTCTTCAGCAGTAGGTACCCAAGAGGTCGCTGATGCAATTGTTAAAGAAATTAGGAGTATTAAGTAATGAATATAGTTGCAATCGGCACCCAATGGGGCGATGAAGGCAAAGGCAAAATAATCGATTTTTTGGCTGAAGATGCCGATATAATAGTCCGGTATCAGGGTGGCAATAACGCTGGACATACGGTTATGATAGGCGATGAGGAATTTATCCTTCATCTTATCCCTTCCGGAATTCTTCGCAAAAAAAAAGAATGTATAATCGGAAACGGCGTTGTAATTGACCCAAAAGCATTGTTGGATGAAATCCAAATGCTTCATTTAAAGAATGTAGAGGTGAGTCCTCAGAATCTTCATATCAGCAAATCCGCCAACGTCATTATGCCCTACCATAAGCTTACTGAGCGGCTAAAAGAAGAGGAAACCATAGGCAGAATCGGAACCACCCGCAGAGGAATCGGCCCTGCTTATTTGGATAAAGCAGGCCGGGTAGGTATAAAAATGGTTGACCTTTTGTCCGAAGCTCAACTTGAATGGAAATTAAAAAGGCATCTGGAAGAAATTAATTTAATCTTGGAGAAAATATACGGGGAAAAAGGTATATCCTATGAGCAACTTATGAAAGAATATCTGGAGTACGGAAAACAGTTGAGATATTATATTAAGGATACCGTTATTTTACTCAATTCATATATAGACCAAAAAAAGAATGTCCTGTTTGAAGGCGCGCAGGGAACAATGCTGGACATAGACCACGGGACATATCCTTTTGTTACCTCTTCCAATACGACAGCTGGTGGAGCTTGCACGGGGACAGGCGTTGGACCCACAAAAATTGATAGTGTTATAGGCGTTATGAAAGCATATACTACAAGAGTAGGAGAAGGACCTTTCCCAACCGAAATAAAAGG
>JAQURI010000096.1 GCA_028715665.1 Candidatus Ratteibacteria bacterium | reverse complement strand
AATAATGAAACCGGCAGCGCTTGGGATTTCGATGAGGCAAGAATATTAAAAGATTTCATGCCTTCGGGGTTGGGAGTAAAAGTCGCTAGGCAGGCGAGAGCGCAATTAGGAGCAAGAAAGTGTAAAAGCGGAAAGTTTCCTGTCGTGTTAGGGCCTTTAGCCTCTATGTCTTTATTTGCGACTCTTATGGGGGCCTGCAATGCCGAAGAAGTTCAAAGAAAACGTTCTTTTTTATGTGATATGAAGAATAAGCAAATCGCATCCGAATTTTTAACCATAATTGATGATCCTTTAATCCCCGGCGGCCTCAATTCATCCGCTTTTGACGGGGAGGGCGTAGCACATAAAAAAATCAGTGTTTTGGAAGAGGGTATATTAAAGACATATCTGCATAATTCCTATACTTCGGGAAAAAGCGGGGAAGAAAATACAGGCCATGCGACTTTTGAGGGAGGTATTTCGCCGACAAATCTTGTTCCACAATTAGGCAAGCAAACCTCAAAGGAAATTATAAATGGAATAAAAGAAGGAATATACATTGATAACACATCAATCCATCCTGATGCGGCATCGGGCGATTTCTCCCAACCTATAGATTTTGGTTTCAAAATCGAAAACGGGCAAATTGCCTACCCGTTGAAAGAAACGATGGTCGGCGGGAATTTCCTGGAACTTTTGAAAAATATCGAAGAAATCTCGTCCGATTACAGAGAAGAACCCGGTAACATAATGCCCACGATAAAAGTGAAAGATGTAATTATTTCGGGCCGATGATTCTTTTGACGAATTCCTGTTTTTTTAGTACAATCTCCAAACAATGGAAAAGATATATATATTTGAATCGAGTTTAAGGGAGGGCGAGCAAGCCGCAGGTTGCGGATTCAATCCCAAGAGTAAACTTGAAATAGCCCAACAGTTGGAGAAATTGGGCGTTGATATTATTGAGGCGGGCTTTCCGGTAAGTTCTCCCGGAGAACTTGCGGCGGTAAAATTGGTTGCATCCAAGATAAAAAAATGTTCTGTCGCAGGGCTTGCGCGTGCTGTTAAAAAAGATATTGACGCCTGTTGGCAGGCTTTGAAAAAAGCGAAAGATCCCCGAATTCATACCTTTATTGCAACGTCCGATATACATATTAAGTATAAATTCGGCAAAGGCCGCGAAGAAATCTTGAAAATGGCGGTCGAAGCTGTTAAATATGCCAAAAGATATACCCGCAATGTGGAATTTTCTCCGGAAGATGCTTCCAGAACGGAGCCCGAGTTTTTATATAGAGTTTTGGAATCGGTCATTGACGCGGGAGCGGTTGTCGTTAATATACCCGACACCGTAGGGTATTCTATTCCGACGGAATGGTTTGACCTCATAAAAAGCATAAAAGAAAATGTTTCCAATATAGATAAAGCGATTATTTCGGTCCATTGTCATAATGATTTGGGGCTCGCGACCGCCAATTCAATTGCCGCGATAGAAGCGGGAGCAAGACAAGTAGAATGCACAATTAACGGAATCGGCGAAAGGGCAGGGAATGCGTCTTTGGAAGAAATCGTAATGACAATTCACACGAGAAAAAGACTCCTGCAAAAGACAACCGATATAAATATAAAAGAAATTTACAGCACATCCCGTTTGATATCCCGTTTGACCGGGATCTATGTCCAGCCCAACAAAGCAATCGTGGGAGGGAATGCTTTTGCCCATTCTGCGGGTATCCATGTCGACGGCATTTTGAAAAATAGGACAACCTATGAAATTATGCGGCCGGAGGATGTTGGTGCTCAAGGGCATAAAATAGTATTGACTGCGCGCTCCGGAAGGCATGCTTTAGAGGACAAGTTGAAAAAATTGGGTTATAAATTGAAAGATAAGGATTTCCAGAAAACGTATGAGGCATTTTTGAGTTTAGCCGATAAAAAGCGGGAGATATTCGACGAAGACTTGAAAACAATTGTGGAAGAGGAAATCTTCAGAATTCCAGAAACTTATTCTTTACAGTATGTAAATGTAGTAACCGGAAATAAGACTATTCCGACAGCGACTGTGGAAATAAAAAAGCAAGGCAAGATTATCGAAGAAGCCTCCTGCGGAGACGGTCCTGTGGATGCCGTTTATAAAGCGATAGACAAAATTACAAAAATGCAGATAAAACTCCTGGATTATTCTATAAAATCCGTTACAGGCGGCAAGGAAGCTTTAGGCGAAGTTACCGTAAGAGTAAAAATAAACGGGAAAGAGTTTATGGGCAGAAGCGCTTCCACAGATATTATAGAGGCGTCTGCAAAAGCCTATTTGAAAGCGGTTAATAGAGCATGTAAACCTTGCAGTAGATATTAAGGAATTATCCCCTAATGATTTCTTGCAAAATTAAACTTAAAAGAAATGGGGTTAGATGAGAGAAGTATCTGCTAATATATTCCCCTCTATTGTTGCTGACCTTGTAAAAGAAGCAAATTACCGGTTGCCTTTCGGAGTAAAACGTCTCATTGTCGAATTTTCCAAAAAAGAAAGTTCTCCTCTCGGCAGATATATTTTCAAACAAATGTTGGACAATATAGAAATTGCCGCAAAAAAAGGTATGCCTTTGTGCCAAGATACGGGAATACAGGAAATTTTCGTTGATATCGGCAGGAAAGTTCGTATAAAAGGCAATTTGGAAAAAGCGATCAATAAGGGCGTTAGCAAAGGCACAAAAGAAGGATATTTAAGAGCGTCTATAGTTAAATCGCCTCTTTTCGAAAGGGTTAATACAAAAGACAATACGCCCGCAGTTATTCATTACAAATTTATTTCTGGTGACAAAGTCAAAATAACGGTAATGCCGAAAGGTTTTGGTTCGGAAAATGCGGGCGACGTAAAGATGCTTACCCCTTCGCAAGGGCTGGGTGGCGTAAAAGATTTTGTTTTGCAAGTTGTGAAAGAAAAAGGTCCGAACGCATGCCCTCCGCTTTTTGTCGGAATCGGAATCGGCGGAAGTATGAGCAATGTAACTCTTTTGGCAAAACAGGCCCTTATTCGCCCTTTAAATAAATCAAATTCCGACAAAAAGATTGCAAAACTCGAAAAGGAACTTCTGCAGAAAATAAACAGATTAGGAATAGGTCCGCAGGGAGCAGGCGGAAAAATAACTGCTTTAAATGTAAGTATAGAAGATTTTCCCACTCATATAGGCGGACTGCCTGTATGTGTTAATCTTTCCTGTTATCTGTTGAGATACAAAAGAGCAATTATATAAAAACAGGTTATTCCCGCCTGCCAAATATTGTCGGGCAGGGGTTTTAGGTTTTCGGTTATCGTTACTGCGAAAACCGCAAACCGAACACCGTTAGTAAAATGCGAACATTAACGACTCCTCTAACTTTAGATAAAGTTTCCCGTCTGAATTCGGGCGATATTGTCTTAATCACAGGCACTATTTACACTGCCCGCGATGCCGCACATAAAAAAATAGTGGAAGCTTTACCCCCACACCAAAATTTTGGGTGTGGGGGCGTGCCTTTTGATTTAAAGAACCAGATAATTTATTACGCTGGACCTACGCCGGCCAGGAAAGGAATGCCTATCGGTTCCTGCGGGCCTACTACGAGTTCGAGAATGGATGATTATACGCCGACACTTCTAAAAAACGGCTTAAAAGGAATGATTGGTAAAGGAAAACGAAGCGATGAAGTTACAAAGGCAATTAAAAAATTTAAAGCGATATATTTCGTTGCTGTGGGCGGGGCAGCTGCCCTACTGGCTACAAAAATAAAAAAAGCTAAAGTAATCGCATATCCCCAACTCGGCACCGAAGCTATATACAAATTGGAAGTAAAAGATTTCCCTGTTATTGTTGCGATGGATAGTAAGGGTAAAAACATTTTTAATAGAAAAAAGAAAGGATAAAAGATGAGAGCTGATAAGAGAAAAAACAACCAGATACGGGAATTGAAAATTGTCACCAATTACATAAAGCATGCCGAAGGTTCTTGTCTTTTGGAAATGGGGGACACGAGAATAGTATGCACTGCTACTTTCGAAGATAGGGTCCCCCTTTTCTTGAAAGGCACGGGAAGCGGTTGGGTTACTGCGGAATACGGGATGCTTCCGCGCGCAACCGGGGTAAGGAATTACCGCGATGAATTAATTGAAGGCGGTAGAGTCAAAGAGATTCAGAGATTAATCGGCAGAAGTTTGCGTACCATTACCGATTTGAGAGCTTTTGGAGAATCAACTATAAAAATTGACTGTGATGTTATACAGGCGGACGGCGGTACTAGGACAGCTTCTATAACAGGCGGATTTATAGTTCTTGTGGAAGCATTTAAAAAGTTAAGAAATCAGAGAGTAATACATTCTTTGCCAGTTAAAGATTACCTCGCGGCTGTGTCTGTCGGTATCGTAAGCGGTGAAAAATTGCTTGACCTTTCGTTCAGCGAGGATTCCAAAGCGGAAGTAGACATGAATGTTTGTATGACGGGAAGCGGCAAGCTCGTCGAAGTTCAGGGCACGGCGGAAAAAGAGCCGTTTTCTCCTTCGGATTTGGAAGGCATGTTATCCCTTGCAAAAAAGGGGATAGAAGAAATAATTGAAATAGAAAGAGATATAGTGGGAGTAATTGTTTAAAGTTTAGAGAACTTAGTTAAGAGATTTCTCTAAACTCTAAACTGAATCAAGATGTTTAACGGAATTCTTTTAGTGGATAAACCCAAAGGTGTGACTTCCTATAAAGTCGTGGAAAAAATCGCCAGGAAATTCCATATAAAAAAAGCGGGCCATCTGGGGACGCTTGATCCGATGGCGACAGGACTTCTTCCTGTATGTATTAATGAAGCTACCAAAATAGTCCAGTTTTTTATAGACAAAGATAAAGAATACGAAGGGACTCTGCTTTTGGGAAAAGTTACTGATTCGGGCGACATAACAGGCAAAGTTATAAAAGAAAATAAGAATGTCAAAGTAAGTGGAGGACGAATAAAAGATGCCGCGAAGAAATTTACAGGCACATATTTACAAACCCCTCCTATGCATTCCGCCATAAAACAAAACGGCAAAAAACTCTATAAGCTTGCTCATAAGGGGAAAGAAATTGAAATAAAAAAACGGAAAGTTACGATATATTCGTTGGAATTTACCCCCACACCAAATACTTTGGTGTGGGGGTTTACAGTTGCCTGTTCCAAAGGCACATATATAAGGAGTTTGGTAAACGATATCGGCAAAGAATTGGGATGCGGTGCTGTTTTGACGGATTTAAGGAGAACTAAAGTTGGCAATTTTTCGATTAAAGATGCGAAACCGCTTGAAAAAATATTGGCAAAAAAAACTATCGAAAAAGATTGTCTGATTGATATAAAAGAAGGTCTAAAAAAACTGCCAACGCTTAAAGTGAAAAAAGATTTTTTAATAACCACCTTTTCAGGAACTCCGATATACAAAGAAGCTATTGCGGACAGAGATTTTGAACTTAGTAAAGGGCTTATAGTTAAAGCTTTATCGGAAGATGGACAGCTTATTTCCGTTGCCAAATGCATCAGGGACGAAAAAGACCTCGCAAAATTGGCCGCAAACGGAATAGTTTTTAATCATATAAGAGTATTTTCAATGAGCATCTAGTATCAACAATCGCATATTCAAGTTTTGATAATTTACTGCAAAAGTACGGAATCTTGAACTATTTGTTCTTCCTCCTCTCCTGTCTGTTTCATCATATTTAAAGTGCTTTTGGTTATGTCTATTACCTGGACTCCCCCAGGCGCGCTAAATTCGAATTCGCTATCCGGAATGTCTATATTCAGCCGGATGTTTGAATAAGTCTGAGACATCATTTCTTTGCCTTCTTTATTAATCATAACCATTTTGCTTATCATTCCGCTGTCGGCATAAATCCCTATTTCCAATTTTTCGGGAACAAAAGACATCTCTTCCACATCGGCAATTTCAGGAGTGCCTTGGAATATATAGACCTCTTTTCCGTCTATCTTTTCCGTTCTCATATAAGAAATGCTGTTCCGTTTCAAACTTTGGAAAGGAGTTGATGGGTCGGCGTTTTTCTGTTTTGAATCATCGCCCGTTTCTGCAATAATTTTCTCTAAATCGACTTTTTGGGCTATTTTCATGTTTGGC
>JAQURI010000095.1 GCA_028715665.1 Candidatus Ratteibacteria bacterium | reverse complement strand
TCGATAAATCCATTACGGCGTCAGTGCCCGCTTCGACCGCTACTTTCAGTTTTTTCAATTCAAAATTTATGTCATTTTTTTCAGGCGAAGTGCCGATATTGGCATTGACTTTTGTTTTTAGTCCTTTGCCGATACCTACAGGGGCAACATTCCTGCGCACCTTATTTTTCAGAATTACGACCTCTCCCTTTTCAAACCTTTCTTTAAGGGTTTTTAGCTCGATATTTTCTGTTCGGGATATCTTTTTTAGCGTTTCCATAGCAGGGGCAATCGTACCACAATATAGTGCTGTTTTCAATAAAACCGAATGGGGTTAAAAGGAAAGATGGAACCTATGCGAATTTATAACTTAACAGTTTATAAATAAGTTTTGCGGCAAGGAAATCAGGGGCCTTATTTTCAGACGGGCATAACTCGACGACATCGGCTCCAACAATGTTTTTATTTTCCGAAACCGCTTTTAGCAAATCCGTTACCTGCTGCCATGTCAGACCGCCCGGTTCGGGGGTACCCGTTGAAGGCATTATGCTTGAATCGAACACATCCAGGTCCAAAGTCACATAAACGTTTCCCGAAAGGTTGCTTATCGCTTCATTGATCCAATCCTCGGATTTAAAAATTTCATGGGCATAAAAAACTTTATTTTTTTTGATGTTTTCGAGTTCCGAAGA
This sequence comes from Candidatus Ratteibacteria bacterium, assembly GCA_028715665.1. Taxonomy (GTDB): domain Bacteria; phylum CAIJMQ01; class CAIJMQ01; order CAIJMQ01; family CAIJMQ01; genus CAZNJA01. Next base: position 5,457 of record JAQURI010000095.1, on the reverse strand, counting down.
GTCCATGCTTCTGATTCCCACAGAAACAACTTTGCTTGTTATTTCGTTTACTCTTGCTATAACACTCGCATGGCTATATTTGTTGCCTTCATACGCGTCTCTTCTATCCGAATGCGCGTCAAGATGTAATATGGACATGTCTGGGAAAACCTCGGCATGGGCTTTAATCGGAGCGGTGGAAATGGAATGTTCTCCGCCAATAGTCACAACGAACTTGCCGTCTTTCAAAAGATTTCTTACTTTCCCTTGAACCCCCGTCAGTATCGAACCCGAATCTTTTGCAATAATAGGTTTCTCGGTGAATATTCCTTTTTTGTAAACTTCCGAACCCGTTTCGATATCGTAAAGTTCCATATTTTTGGAAGCTTCTATTAATGCTTTAGGTCCTTTGTCCGAACCTTTGAGCCAAGAAGTGGTTTTATCGAAGGGAACGGGCAGGATAACTATTTTTGATGTTTTATAACTTGAGAATTCTTCGGGCAATCCGCCGAAATTATCGGGAATCTTACTTTTTGTTTCTGCAGCCATTTTATTTAGAGTTTTTTCTTTATTCGGGAACAAATACCGCCGCCGCAAGCACCGTAGTCCACAATCCGTCTTTATTGCCTTCGTCGGATTGACAGATATGGGTTGTTTTAAATATGTGTCCGCTTGCTTTATATATCTGTTCCCTTTCTTCCCATGCTTGCTCCGTATCAAAGGGGATGCCTAAAGTTGTCGCTAACATCGTTGCCGCCAAATCTTCGGCATATTCCCCTGCTTTGGGGGCTATTTCTCCGAAAGCGTGATGTTCGGACAAATATCCGTAACTTTCGTTGCCTTTAGGGATAGCGACGCCGATTGCTGCGGAAATCAGCCTATTAGGTTCGCACGTTTCGTTTTTTGCCATAACGCAATATGTTATCTGTCCCGCTTTCAGATATGACAGTCCTTCCTCTTTGGGTATCATTTTGCAATTGGGCGGCAAGATGCTTGACACATAAACAAGGTTGCACTTTTCTATTCCAGCACCTCTTAAAGCAAGCTCGAATGATGCTAATTTATCCTTATGTATTCCGACCCCTTTGGTCAAAAAGACTTTTGCCGGCACTATAACGCTCATTTTTTATTTTCTCCTTTCAATGGAAAACTTTTTATTTTTAAAATCAAAATATTTAATTGCATTTATAACTAATATGTTTGTAAATTTCAAGTTCCTCCCGAAATTATTTAAACAAGTCCCATGAGTTCGTCGAAAATTTCGGGACTTAATTGTTCGTATTTGTCAACGATAATGTCCGCTTTTTTGAGCGATTCTTTTTTATGAGTGGATGTTATCGCGATGCATTTCATTCCCGCGCTTTTTGCCCCTTGAATGCCTGCTGGCGCATCTTCTACGACAACACATCGAGATGGCGGAACGTGCAATTTTTCACTTGCCAGAAGAAATATTTCCGGGTCGGGTTTGCTGTGTTTAACTTCGCTTCCGTTGGTGAACGCCGAAAAAAATCGTGTCAAACCGCAATCTTCAATAACCATTTTCACGTTTTCCGGCGTTCCGCTGCTTGCCACCGCCATCTTGAATCCGTCTTTTTTCAAAGCTTTCAATAAGTCCACCAAACCGTCCAAGGGTTTTAATTTGCCTTTTGCTAATTTTCTAAACGTTGCTTCCTTCTTTTCATCTATAGTAATTAATTCTTCTTTAGGGAATTCTTTTCTGAAAACTTTAGGGATAATTAGGTCGTTTCTCATTCCGAAAGAACTGGTAAACTCTTCCCATGAGAAATCGTTTCTGATTCCTGTTAGAATTTTCAGCCACGACTGGTAATGATGGCGGGTTGTGTCGACTAAAACCCCGTCCATATCCCAGATTATGCCCTTTTTCATTGCAATGTAAAATTAATTCTCCTGTCTTCTTTCTATTCCTGCCAAAAGAATTCCCGACGCAATAAGTAATCTGGGATCAAGAACTTGGGGGACGATTATTTTCATGGTGTAACGCAATATGAAAGGATTAAAGTGCCGTTTAATATCCGCTATTTCCTGCCCGCCTGCTCCGGCTGTAATCACATATACTTGCGGAATTAAGTTACTAAGAAACCTGCTTGCGAGGGCTCTCAACCAACTTCTTTCGATTAAATTTCCTATTTCTTTCTCATCGGGAGAAAAGAACGTCCACTCATCTCTAAGAATGGACTTTAAAGCTCTTCGCTTTATGCTGCCCACATTTTCGCCTGTGGTCGGGTCTTGTACATTATAAGTTGCCCAAATATCAAGAATATGAGGAGTTTTTATTGTTAAAATTTCCTGCTTCATGCTTTCATCGGAATAGACCCTGAAATCTTCTCTTATTCTGAAAACTTTTTGGCGGGAATAGAACACGACATTTTTATTTTCGTCATATACGTGAAATGCCGCCCCTAAAAGAGTGAAAACTTTTCTTCTGAATAAATATTCTTTATGCTGGAAAGCCGAATTCATTTTTTTCTCCTTGTTACTCGGTTAAAATTTAAGGCAATTATAGAAATATAAATGGTAATATGTCAAAATTCTGATTATAAATTGTTTATTATATAGAAAATCATGGAAATAATACGCTGGTTCACCCTGTTGATTAAAAAAATATCTACGGGGTTAATTAATAGATGGCGCTGTGAAAACGGCTACCGTGATATATTGGTGGTAGCCGTTCCGTTAATCTTAAGCACCAGTTCATGGGCAGTCCAGCATTTTGTGGACAGGATGTTTCTTACCTGGTATTCGCCCGAAGCAATTGCTGCGGCAATGCCTGCAGGAATGCTTAACTTTACCATAATGAGCCTTTTTATAGGCACGGCAAGTTATGCGGGCACTTTTGTCGCCCAGTATTACGGCGCGGGAATATATAAAAGAATAGGTCCTTCAATTTGGCAGGGCATATACATTGCTTTAGCGGGCGGAATAATTCATCTTATCTTAATCCCCTTAGCCCCTCCGGCATTCGCGTTAATCGGACATGAACCCCTGATTCAGGCAAACGAAGTGATTTACTTCCAGGTATTATGTCTCGGAGCATTCCCGGGAATCGCTTCGTCCGCTATGGGCGGATTTTTTTCCGGACGCGGCAAAACCTGGCCCATCATGTGGGTAAATATCTCCGCGACTTTGGTAAATTTAACTCTTGATTATGCGATGATATTCGGGCATTGGGGACTGCCAGAAATGGGAATGAAAGGCGCGGCATTGGCTACGGTTATCTCGGGATTCTTTGCTTTTTTTGTCTATCTCATGTTGTTTTGCAAAAAATCATATAACAAACTCTACCATACTCTAAAAGGTTTCCGTCTTAATGCCAATCTTTTCAAACGCCTTATGCATTTCGGCTTGCCCAGCGGTATCCAATTCTCTATGGATATGGTCGGATTCAGCATATTCCTTCTTCTTGCGGGACGTTTGGGAACGATAAATCTCGCCGCCACAAATATCGCCTTCAATATAAACACGCTTGCGTTTATGCCGATGATCGGCATCGGGATAGCGGTCTCTATCCTTGTAGGCCAATCGCTCGGCAAAAATAATCCCGGACTTGCTGAAAGAAGCACGTACTCCGGTTTTCATCTTACAATTGTTTATACTCTCATCATCGCTTTTTTCTATATGGCAATGCCCGACTTATTTTTGAAACCTTTTTCTGCGCAAGCACACGCGGAAACTTTCGAATCCATAAGGCAAATTGCACGGGTGCTTCTGCGTTTCGTGGCTGTTTACGCGGTTTTTGATACTTTAAACATAATTTTCTCTTCCGCAATAAAAGGCGCCGGCGATACACGCTTTGTCCTGAAAGTAATCGTGGTCTTGTCTTTATTCCTCCTTGTCGTCCCGACCTATATCGCGCTTGTTATCTTTAATAAAGGCATTTACGCGGCATGGATTATCTTCTCGTTATATGTAATCGTCATGGGTTTCTCGTTTCTGTTCCGTTTTTTGCAGGGCAAATGGAAAACAATGCGCGTAATCGAAGAGCCCATACCGGTCATCCCGCCGCTCGTGGCGGAACTACCCGCGGCAGAAAATCCGTCAGTGGAATAAAGATAAGATGGAAGGCGTGGCAGTCTCTAAGAAAATTTGAAATCTTTTAAAAGTTCCCTTGCTTTTTCGACTTCGTCCTTCTTGACCATAAGGTTTGCAGGCGTAGGATATGCCATATATACAAAATTTTCTCCCTGGAAAAAATAGGTAATGCTTTCGGCATTCAATATAGACTTAATAAAAGCTATATCGCCCGGGTTACACGTAGATAAAACCGCTGTGTAATCGATGAATTCGGTCATGATGTGACCTCTATTTATTTCATATTAAGACAGGATTCTGCCGCCAGATAGAATGCCTTTGTACGAATTGGTACTCTCGGATGGCATTTTCGGGAATCCCACTCTTCACTGCTTACATCGTCTCCACTATATAGTAGTTGTGCAAAATCTACTTTTCTGTATTTTGCGACAGCAAAGAATGCGGCTGATTCCATTTCTACGGATAGGCATCCCTCAAGTTTTCGACGTTTAATTTTGTCTGGTGTCTCACGATAAAAAGCATCGGTAGTCCAAGTTTTACCTTTTATATACTTGATACAATATTTTTTAAGGACTTTTTCTATAGACACAACGCCTTTCTTACTTGCTTCCACCTCTCTTGACGGCGGTAAATAATGATATGATGTTCCTTCATCTCTGATAGCGCTCGTTGGGATAATGATATGTCCGACTTGAAAACTCTTATCTAAAATGCCTGCACCGCCGCAGGCAATAAATTTTTTACATCCTAAAGCTATAACTTCTTCAAACAATCCCGCTGCAAGCGGTGCTCCAACTCCGGGATGGAAAAAGGTAATTCTTTTTCCTTGGAATTTCATCTCATATATAGGATGTTCACCGATTTCACTTTTACAGGTATATACTATTTTTGCTTTTTCTTTTTTTACTATTTCATTTATTACTTCTTGAAAAAAGCAGAGCACGCAATATTCTGAAATATTGAGAGGTTTTATTAACTTTTGTGGGTCAATAATTACTTTTCTTGATGGATCGTATTCTAATATAGGCGCTTTCATTTTTTTATCCTATTAACTCCCTATACTTCTCCCTCAATACTACCGCATATTGCCCGGGTTTTCCATTACCAATATCTACCCACGCACCACGTTGGGTGCGGGGTTTCGCTCCACGATTATTAGAAGCATTGTGGAGCTTCATCTTAACAATAGGCATCACTTCAATTAGCGATGAAGTTAGGAAAACTTCGTCGCAGGATTTTAGAAAATCCGGCTTTACGAGTTTTTCTTCTACTTTCAAGCCGACAGTGGGAGCTATCTCCAAAATTTTTGCTCTTGTTATGCCGGGGAGTATTCCGGAATCAACGGGCGGAGTAATGAGTTTACTGCCTTTCACCATGAAGATATTTCTTGTTGTGGTTTCAAGAACGAAACCCTTGGTATTTAGGAGT
>JAQURI010000094.1 GCA_028715665.1 Candidatus Ratteibacteria bacterium | reverse complement strand
CCTCCTGAATTAATTTTAACGATGACAGAAATACAATCGAAATATTTGGAAATACACTGAAATATATTGCTTATCCACTACGTATTTCCATGCATATCAATTATATGTTTATTTTTTATTTTCGCTTTCCTTTACTATTTTTTGTGCTATATGAGCGGGTGCTTCTTCATAATAAGAAAATTTCATTTGGAAACTGCCTCTTCCTTTTGTAATCGATTTAAGCGTCGAAGCATATCTGTGCAATTCTCCCAAAGGGATCAGCGCTTTTATCACTCGCGAATGCCCGTTTACGTCAATGTTTACTATCCTTCCTCTTTTTGCGTTGATATCACCCGTAACATCACCCACATATTCTTCGGGTAAGGTCACCTCAGCTTCCATTATGGGCTCTATAATAGCCGGTTTTGCCTGTTTTACGGCGTCTCTGAAAGCCATAGAACCAGCAATCTGAAACGCTATATCGGAAGAATCTACGGGGTGGAAACTTCCGTCAACAACACTGACCCTTATATCGGTAACAGGATATGCCGTAGTAACACCTTTTCCTAAAGCTTCTTTTACGCCTTTTTCTACGGAAGGTATAAATCGCGAAGGGATTTTTCCGCCCACTATTTTGTCGACAAATTCAAAACCTTTGCCTCTGGGTAAAGGTTCGATTTCCAGCCACACATCGGCATACTGCCCATGTCCCCCGCTTTGTTTCTTATACTTTGCCTGAACCTTTGCCTTGCCTTTAATAGTCTCCCTGTAAGGGACTCTCGGTTCTTTAAAATCCACATTCACGCCGAATTTGCTCACCAATCTTTTGGCTACCGTGCCCAAGTGCAATTCTCCCATTCCAGACAATACAATTTCGCTGAATTCTTTGCTAAAACTGACATGTAATGTCGGGTCTTCTTTGCATAATTTATCCAAAGCAAAACTTACTTTTTCTTCGTCTTTTCTTTCTTTAGGGACTACGGCAACTGAAGTATTCGGAGAAGGGAATTCCAGCAACTTGAGTACCACATCTTCTTTAATGCTAGACAATGTATCGGAAATTTGTGTGGCTTTGAGTTTGGCTATGCCTGCGATTTCCCCCATCCCGACGCCATCGATTTCATCCTTTCCGTGTCCCTTCATAATCTGAAATTTCTGCCCCAATTTTTCTTCTATGCCTTTGGAAACATTATAAACAAGGGAGCTCGCTGCAAATCTGCCCGAAAAGACCCTGAGAAGAGCGACATCTCCCAAATGCGGTTCAGAAACCACTTTAAACACTTGCGCAAGCGATTCTTTTTTATCGGCAATACTTACTTCTTTCCCGTCCTTATCCAAAACTTTTCTTTCTGCGGGATTCGGGAAAAAATCGATCAAAAATTCAGCCAATGACTCGATACCGGTTTCGGTATAGTTGGAGCCGAACATAATCGGAGAAACACTCCCCTGTTTTATTCCTGCTTTAAAACCTCTTTTTATCTCCTCAGAACCGAGTTTTCCGTCGTTCAAATACTTCTCGGTCAAAATATCATCCGTTTCCGCTGCGCTTTCCATTAATTTTTCTCTATATTTCGAAAATTCCGGCGGAATATTTTCGGATTCTTCCATCAAATTGATAACTGCTTTGAATGTTTTCCCCTCCATTTTAGGTGCCTGGATGGGAACAAACTGCGTTTCTAATTTCCCCTGAAGTTCATTTAATATCTTATTAAAATCCGCTTCTTCTCTGTCCATTTTATTAACGAAAAATAACCGCGGCAAACCTTTTTTCTTAACTATATTCCATATTTGTTCCGTTTGGACTTCAATGCTCCCGGACGCGTCTATGACGAAAACCACCGCATCAGCGGCAGTTAAAGCGCTTATCACCTCGCCTATGAAATCGGGATATCCCGGAGTGTCTATTAAATTAAAACTATATTTTTCGTAAGGGCAATTGAACAATTTGAGAGTATGCGTAAAATTCCTTTCTTTTTCTTCTTGCGTAAAGTCGGAAACCAGGTGTGCTTCTTCTTTCTTGGAAATTTTGGGTACAACATCGGCTTTAACAAGCAAATTTGCGATTAAAGAGCTTTTGCCGGTATTACTCTGAGAAACAAAAGCAACATTCCTTATGTTTTCCACAGGCACCATAACCATGACTCCTTCCATTGCTAATTTTTAGAAATATAAACCCTGTTATAGATAAGGAATGTCCTCTCGACATTTCTGTAATAATTGGGGAATATTTCTACTTTCTGTTTAGTTTTTACAGTCTTATTGGAGGTCAGACTTTGTGTTAATTTACCATCTCTAAATGGGTAACTATAACATATTTGAAAAAGGGAGTAAACCACCCCACCCTAAAGGGTGGGGCATTATTTATTGAAGTAATACCGTCAACAGAGTAGAATAAATATCGAAATGCGAGAAAAGGAATTCGCCATTCTGGTTTCGGATAAGAAATGCTGCAATTATGATCCCCTGGAAGAGCTGAAACAACTTACAAAAACTGCGGGAGCTGAAACTATAGATTGCCTAAGGTTCGACTTCTCCCACCCCACAGCAAATCTTTTCATAGGAATAGGTCAGGCGGAAAAGTTAAGAGACTTATGCGTAAAAAAAAATGCAAATCTTATAATATTTGACCGCGAGTTAAGTCCGGTCCAACAAAGGAATTTGGAAGAAATTACGCAAGTAAAAGTAATAGACCGAACACAATTGATATTGGATATTTTTGCCCAACATGCAAGCTCCAGGGAGGGGGAGCTACAGGTAGAACTTGCCCAAGCTAATTATATGCTCACCCGTCTTACTGGAAAAGGCACAGAACTTTCGCAATTAGCGGGGGGTATAGGGACCCTGGGCCCCGGCGAGACTAAACTGGAATATGACAGGAGAAAAATCAGAAAACACATTACGCTCCTCAATAATAGATTAAAAAAGATATCGCTGCACCGCGAACTCCAGAGGAAAAAAAGAAAAGAAAACATGGTTGCTTTGGTTGTGCTGATAGGATATACGAATTCCGGGAAAACAACACTCATAAACAGGATTGCTTCTTCAAATTTTGCACAAGGAGACAAATTATTTTTAACTCTTGATTCGGTCATGAGGAAAATCGATGTAGGAAACAATCAAAAAGCAATATTAGTAGATACTGTCGGTTTTATAAGAGGTCTTCCGCACCAACTGATAGCGTCGTTCAAATCCACCTTGGAAGAAGTAAACTATGCCGATATTCTTGTACACGTAATAGATTCGTCGAGCATGGATATAGAAGGCAATTACAAAGTCGTGACTGATATATTAAAGGAACTTAATGTTTCGGATAAACCCACCGTCACGGTTTTAAACAAAGAAGATAAGCTTACGACAGGGGAAAAAAGACAACTTCAAAGGATTTTTCCGGAGGGTATTTTTATTTCAGCCGCCAACGGAAACAATATAGAAAAATTGAAAGCGAAATTATCCCAAATACTTGAAACAAAGAGAGAAATTGCCAAATTTTCGATACCTTTTGATAAAATGAACATTGTTTCGATAATTCATGAACAAGGCAATATTATCAAAGAAGAATTTACAGATTCTGGAATTAAAATAAAAGCGGAAATCCCGCGCGAACTAAGCGGAAAGTTGGCGGAATACCAAACAAAAAAATGAGAATACTTATAACTGGGGGAGCAGGTTTTATCGGTTCCCACTTATGCAAGGAACTTGTTAAAAAAGGAGAACAAATAATTTGTATGGACAACCTCTTAACAGGCGAAAAAGCAAATATAAACGAACTCTTATCCCTGCCGAATTTTCAATTCATAGAGCACGATGTAAGCAAATACATCGATATTGAAGGTAATTTGGATTATATACTGCATTTTGCTTCTCCGGCTTCCCCGATTGATTATCTAAAATTCCCGATACAGACGCTCAAAGTAGGAGCATTGGGAACGCATAATACCTTGGGCCTTGCAAAGGCAAAAAGGACAAAATTCTTATTGGCTTCTACTTCCGAAATATACGGCGACCCCGAAGTAAATCCGCAAGGGGAAGAATATTGGGGTAATGTAAACTGCATCAGCCCGAGAGGAGTTTATGACGAAGCAAAAAGATTTGCCGAAGCAATAACCATGGCCTATCATAGATACCATAAATTAGACACGAGAATAGTGAGGATTTTTAACACTTACGGGCCCAAAATGAGATTAAATGACGGCAGGGCGGTCCCCGCCTTTATCGGGCAAGCTCTGGAGGGAAAACCTTTAACCGTATTCGGAAACGGCTCCCAAACAAGAAGTTTTTGTTATATAAGCGACCTTGTAGAAGGTATTTTGAAATTAATGGATTCCTCAATAAACGACCCGATAAATTTAGGTAACCCGGCCGAATTTACAATATTGGAATTTGCCCAAAAAATAATAAGTTTAACCAAAAGTAAAAGTAAAATAACATTTGAACCGCTTCCTGTAGACGACCCGAAGGTTAGGAGACCCGATATTGCAAAAGCGAAAAAATTACTCGGTTGGGAACCGAAAGTCGAAATCGAAGAAGGACTGGGAAAGACAATAGAATACTTCAGAGAAAAACTTATTTGACCCTTAATAACTTAAAAATCGAAATTTAAAAGTAAAAATCACAATTCAAAATTCAAAACTAAAAGATTTTCTATTATTTTCTATTAGAGTTTTATCTTTAAACTTGCCTGCTCCGACGTTACGTCGGAGTAAATTTTACCTTTTTACTTTTGACTTTTTCCTTTAAAAACTTCTTCCTCATCTATGACAATGTGCCTTATCTTTTCCTTATTTACCGAATAGATAATATGGATTTTCCCGTTTGAATCTTGTGTCGCAGAAGGATATCCAAAATCCACATCCTTTTCTTCTTCTAAAATTTTCTTTACGGAAAAATCTACTTCATTATTTTCCGATAATGCTATCGTGAGATTATTACGGTTTCGGGAGCTATCATTAAAAAGGAGTATTATATTTCCGGAAGCAAGTTTTAATAAATCAAATCCCGAATCGGGATTAGACAAATCTTTTCTCTGCTCAGGTCTACTCCATGTTTTTCCCGTATCTTTAGAAAAGGACTGCCAAAAATGACCTCTGTCTTCAGGCCGCATTAACATCAAAAGGTCGCCGTTTGACAATAAAATCACAGCGGGCTGAAGATTTCCGGGGCGGGACATAATAAGAGCGGCATGATAAACTATTTTTTCTCCGGCGAATTTACACACATAAGAATAATAACCGCTAAATTCTTTATATAAAGGAAGAATAAACTCTTCGCCGCCTAAAATTACCGGTTTACTTCTTGCTAAATCACCAATTCTATAAAAAGGGAAAATTCTTTTGGGAGGCGCCCATAAAAAATTAATATCGTTAGACCCTGAACCGAACTTGTTCTGGTTCATGGTTGATTTGGTATGAAAAAGCCGGGCAGTGCTCCAGCCCGCAGCCAAAAGAGACGAATAAAAACAATGAATTTCATCGCCTAACAAGAAAATAACGGGATTGCCGTCTGCCTTATTAGGCGTATCAATAAGCACTTGGGGTTGGCTCCACTGCCGAGAACCGGGCTTTTTAAAACTTAAAACAATGGCGGTATCTTTGCTTTTTTCTTTACTGCCCGAACTCCAAGCCGCCAAAAGAGTGCCGTCGGGGAGCTGCAACAAACTTGCTGCATGATTAAAAACTTTTCCGGCAGGCAAAGGCAATGTTTCCTTTTCCATACATAAAACAATTCTCGGATTAATCATTAAAAAAATAAATAAAAAAACGCAGTTTATTGCATTTTTGCGTATCATAAAATTCGACTATTTACGAATTGGAATAAAGAGATAACAGATCGACATCAAAACCTTCAGCCATAATTTGAGCCAAAACATTCATGATTTGGCTCGTATCACTGGCAGTTTTTATATTGGAAGCAACAGCAATATATTCTTTTTCTCCCAAAATCTGTTTCACCAAATTAGTCAAAACATTTCCGGGGCCTATTTCCATAAACACTCTCGCTCCGTCGTTAAACATATTCTCTATTTCTTCTGTAAATCTTACCGGACTTACAAGATGCTCGCTTAAAATAGAAAGTATCGATTTCTTATCCTGCAGATATTGAGCAGCGGTCAAATTGGAATAAACTGGTATTCTCGGAGAATTATAATCTAAAGCAGACAATTTTTTAAACAACAAATCTCTCGCAGGGGTCATATACGGGGAATGAAAAGCGCAACTCACATTTATTTTCATGGACTTGACCCCTTTTCCCTTAAGTTCAGCGCCTGCCGATTCCAACCCCTTTTCATCTCCGGAAAGGATTGTT
>JAQURI010000093.1 GCA_028715665.1 Candidatus Ratteibacteria bacterium | reverse complement strand
AGAGGTCTTAAGCAAGTTGGCATTAGGTATAGAAGATATTAGCATTTCCAGGGAAACCGTCCGGTGGGGTGTAACTCTTCCCTTCGACGATTCGCAAACAATCTATGTTTGGATAGACGCCCTAATAAATTACATATCGGCAATAGGTTATGAGAACAACAAAAAGCAATTTTTGAAATGGTGGCCTGCGGATGTCCATCTGATGGCAAAGGATATATGCTGGTTCCATGCCGTTATTTGGCCGGCGATGCTTTTGGCAGTAGAAGAGAAGTTGCCTAAAAAACTTTTTGTTCACGGCTTTTTTACTGTGGAAGGGCAAAAAATGAGCAAATCTTTGGGCAATATGATAGACCCATTGCCTTTAGCGGAAGAGTATGGAGTTGATACTTTGCGTTATTTTCTTCTGAGTGAATTCCCCTTTGACCATGACGGGGATTTTTCACTTTTGCGTCTAAAAGAGCGTTATAACAAAGACCTCGCAAACGATTTGGGTAATCTTATTTTGCGCATATTGACTATGATAGAAAAGTACTGTGGAGGCAAGATTCCTTTGGCAAAAGGCAAGACAGAAAAAATTGACGTAGAATCGCTGGATGTAAATTTGGCTAAGCAGTTGTCTGACCGCGAAGAAGATATAGAATCTGCGAATTTTTCGAAAGCATTGTTTAATATAATGGACCTGATACGCGATACTAACAGGATTATAGAGGAATACGCGCCTTGGAATTTGGCAAAAGAAAAAGATGCCGTTTCTTTGAACACTCTTCTGTATTATCTAGCAAAAAGGCTTGCATCTATTGCGATTTTGATATATCCTTTCCTCCCTAATACGGCTGAAGCTATAATCAGACAGCTGGGGCTTGAAGTTTCGGTTGCTTTTTCTGCTGAAAAAGATTTAAAAACGCTTTTAGCCGATAAGAAAGTGAAAAAAGAAAAACCTTTGTTTCCAAGACATGAGAAAAGATAAACCGATAATAGTAGCGTTGGATGTTTTCACGAGAAAAGAAGCCGAGAGATTGGTCGATATTTTAATTGAGTATGTTCGTGTTTTCAAAGTTGGGCATCAGCTTTTTTTAAGAGAAGGGTTAAATATCGTCCATATGATTCAGGATAAAGGCGGAGAAGTTTTTCTGGATTTGAAATTTCATGATATTCCCAGCGTTATATCAAATGCCGTAGAAGCGGCTTTCAATGAAAAAATTTATATGCTGACGATGCATTCCTTAGGCGGGAAAGCGATGCTTAAACAGGCTACAGACAGAATTGCGGCTTTACACAAAGAAAGAAAAAACAGAAAACCAATACTTTTGGGCGTTACCGTTCTTACGAGTTTAAATGATAAAAGATTTAAAGAGATGGGTTTTTCACTCTCCGTAAAACAGCAAGTTTTAAGACTTGCTAAACTTGCGGAAGAGTGCGGCCTGGATGGAGTTGTATGTTCCGGCGAAGAGATAAATTTGATAAGGGGGGCGGTTAAAAAGGATTTTTTGATTATTGTTCCGGGAGTAAGAATTGAAGAAATCTCTTCCGATGACCAAAGCCGCATAATTAGCCCCGAGGATGCTGTAAAAGCCGGCGCTGATTATCTGGTTATGGGTCGCAGCATAACGGAAAGTAACGACCCGAAAGAGAAAATAGCTTTGGTCTTGGAGAAATTAGACAAAATATGATATACTTTTGCCCTAATATTTGATTTTCAATAATAAGGAGTTGGCAAATATGCCTGTTACTAAAGAAGAGAAAGCAAAAATAATAGAGCAGTTCGGTAAGGACCCCAAGAATACGGGTTCTCCGGAGGTGCAGATAGCAATTCTTACGCAAAGGATAAATATGCTTTCCCAGCACCTTGAAAAGTTCAAACATGACCGCAGTTCTAAAAGGGGCCTGTTGATGCTGGTTGGGAAAAGAAGAGCGTTACTTAATTATTTAAAAAAAGAGTCGGAATCCCGTTATTTGGAAGTGCTTAAAAAATTGGACTTAAGAAAGTAAATTTTTAAGATAACCTTGCAAGAAAAAACACAAAGAGTAAGAATAAATAGGTGGATTAGAGCAGAAACAGTTAGAGTAATAGGCCCTGACGGCAGCCAAATAGGCGTTATGCCGTTGAATCGCGCTTTGTATATTGCCAAAGAATTGGAATTGGACCTTGTGGAAGTTGCCCCGACAACTAAACCGCCGGTATGCAGGATAATAGATTTCGGGAAATACAGATACGAACAGCAGAAGAGGGAAAAAAGCCAGAAAAAACAGCAAAGAATACAGCAAATGAAGGAGATGACCTTCAGACCCTCTATCGGCGAACACGATTTCGAAGTAAAAGTAAAACACATAAGAGAATTTCTTGAGGACGGCCATAAAGCAAAGGTTATGGTGCAGTTTAGAAGAGGGGAAATGACCCATAAGGACAGGGGGAACCAGATTCTTGCTAAAGTAGAGAAAGAAGTAGAAAAAGTAGGCAAGGTGGTAAAACCTTGTTATATGTTGGGCAAAAACCTCATAATGGTTCTTGCGCCTACGGAAATTAGGAAAGAAAAAAATGCCAAAACTGAAAACAAAGAAATCGGCGGCTAAGAGATTTCATTATTCAGCCTCCGGAAAAATAAGAAGAAACAAAGCAGGAAAACGGCACTTTTTAGGGAAGAAAGGTATAACCAGAAAGAGAAGATTAGCCCAAAAAGATAATGTCGATTCAGCAGACTATAACAGAACAAAAGGGATGCTGCCGTATAAATAATAATAGTTTGGGAGTAAAAAGATGCCTAGAGTAAAAAGAGGAACAATTAAAAAGAAAAAAAGAAGAAGTATATTATCTAAAGCAAAGGGTTATGTTGCCGGAAGAAGTAAACTCTATACCGTAGCAAAAGACGCAGTCCGCAAAGGGCTCGTTTACGCGTACAGAGACAGAAGAACAAGAAAGAGAAATTTCCGCAGTTTATGGATACAGAGAATAAATGCTGCTTGCCGAAGCCAGGGCATAACTTATTCACAAATGATTGACGGCTTGGCCAAAGCCAAAATAGAATTAAACAGGAAAGTTTTGGCAGACATAGCAGTCAACGATCCCGCATCATTTGCTTCGTTGGTTGAAATAGCCAAAAAGAATATTAAAGCAGCGCCCGCCAAGGCAAGTTAAGAAAAATCAAAATTCAAAACGCAAAAGATCAAAGTTTCTTCTGATATGTGTTAATACAATACCTGACCCCAATTACCGATATTAATCTTTCGAAAGCAAATTACTTCTTATTATGCTCTCTAATAGTGAAGATGACGGTTTCTCCTGAAGAGTAGGTAGAAGTGATTGACTAGGAGTTGTTAGGATGGTAGAAGAAGGAGCGTGAAAGCTACTACCAAATATCTTTTGCCATAATCTTTTTGCTGATCCAGCACTTCCCATATCCATACACTCATATGCTCTTTCTGCATAATCACAATATGTCTTTAAGCTATTTCTTACTGATGCAAGTTTTGAACGGTTATCATAAAGATATTGGTCAACATATTCACCCGTATTTCCAGGTTCTCTTATAAAAGGTGTTGATTGAAAATAACCAAATAACGCTCGTGAATTAACAAAAAAAGCCAGAACACCTTGAGCATAGTTACTTATCTCCTGGTTGTAATTCTTGAAAGCCATTTGTGTCAACATTTCAAGATGAAATGACTTTAATGGAATTTCATGGGAATCCCTCCATCGTTTCAGCATTTTTATTGTCGGTTTAAATAATCCATCTGCTTTTTTGTTTTCTAACGTCATCCAGTTGTCAGGAATTCGTGGATAAGTAAACTGCCATCCAACTATTGCTTTTGATATATTTGTTGGTATCTTAAATTTTTCTTCATTATCTGTGATGCCTATAGCGGGCACTATTTCAAAACGACAATAATCAAACCTTACCACTACACAAGGTGGAATAATTGATATAGGAGTTGAAGGATATGCTCTTTTTAATACCCTGGACAATTTCTGAAGTAATTGTGTGGGTGTATCATTCTGGTGGTCTTTGTAATGTACTTGAACAAAGAAATCAACATCATTGAGAGGTTTAATCATTGTTTCGCGAATATATGATCCAGTTAAAAAGCTACCAATAACATTTATGTCTGTCGAATTTTCAAGAATAGAACGTAACCTCAAATGACTTGCAGATATTGCGGACTTCTCTTTTTCTGAAGGTTCAATTCTCGATCGAAAATCATCAAATTCCTGAAGCACACTTTTAGTAGCACGTTCAGAAACTACAAAAGGTAATCCACTCATATTTCTTTCTCCTTGTTTGTATATATTTCCTCATCATCTTTAATCCCTGCCCTTGCTTTCTGATAATCTTTTGCAGACACCCCTGGTTCTTCTTTCTGAATATCTTTTATCTCTTCATAGATATTTTCGATATCTGCAATAATTTCCTTAACTGATTTATTTTCGTCCTTGCAATAAGATAGCAACCTTTGACATTTCTTCATTAACCAAAGGTATCTATCAGCTATTATCTTATGTGTTAATGCTCTTTTTTCAAAATTAAGGAATGTTTGTAATGTCGCAAGCACAGCAATTGATACAGTTAAAATTCCTGCGATAATCCTTGCGGTTAAAATATCGCTTTCTGATATAGAGTAAAAAACAGATGTCCCCATAAAAGCTGTTAATCCTATGATTACTATACCCATTCTTTTGTGATATGCACCATATCGGTCTCGTGCGTTATAATGTTTTTTCTTCCCGTACATGCAATCCGCACGAATCTTATTTAATTCATCAATGGTATGTTTATTCTCGTTCAAAATATAATTCCTTTCATTCGTTTTATACTATATATGCCACTTCCACGCGAATTATACCCCAATATATAGTACTGTCAAGCGTTTTTCGAGTTTTTTTCGGAGAAAAAATTTCTGCATTTTTGGTATGTGTTTTTTATTTTTGATTTTTTATTTTTGATTTTATAATGTGCTATACTTCTACTTACCAAATGGAGGGCTCTATGAAAAAAATCATCCTATTATTTGCCTTTTCTATTTTATTTCTGTCCGTTTCTTTAGGTTACTGCGCTGGGCCCAAAAATCTTTTCTCCAATCCTGATTTTGAATCGGATGATTTATCGGTATGGGTTGCAAGAGGGGGAGAAGTATCCCGAACTGATACATCTGTTTTTGACGGGAAATACAGTCTGCAAATTACCAAAAGGACTGAAAACGAGGACGGCGTATTCCAGGATATTACCGATAAAGTTGCTCAAGGATATGCATATACAGTATCAGGTCAGACGATGACCGGAAAAGAAACCGGTTGGGACAAATTAGCAGTATATCTTATATTGAATGAAGATGCGGAGGAGAAACAAATTTTTCTGGGAAGTTCTGACGCCAGGAATACCGGATGGGCGGGGTTTTCTTATAAATTTACCATACCGGATACAACAGAAAGTTATAAGTTCGGTCTTTTGTTCCGCCCTTCTTTTTCAACTACTGATTTTTATCTGGATGGCTTGTCGTTACGGCCGAGTGTTCAAGTCAGAAGTTCATCTACTAAAGACGGCAACAAATTAAGTGTAAACATTGGACCACTGACTAATGACCAAAAAGGGCTTAAAGCTGAACTTAAAGTGCAAGATGTTCTTGATAAGGATGTATTTACAGACACGCTTAATCTTGCCGAAGATGCTTTAATAGATTTGAAAAGCGGATTTTATCGTGCAAGTGTTAAAACGGTTGATTCGGACGGTGAATCTTTTGCGGTTGAAAAGACTTTTTGTGTAGGTAATTTGGACGGGGTTGTAGACCTTGTTATTAAAGAAAATGAGAAACTCATTGCATCTTCGTCAATGTCTGCATATCACGGATGGTTGAAATATCTTCAATATCTTCTTGATGATACGAGAGAAAGATTCCCGGATAATATAGAAGCGATCACAAATGCGGCTTACCGTCTTGATAAATGGGTGGCAAAAATTACAGAAGACCCAAATTTAATCAATAAGATTAGCGGTGTCATTGAGTGGGCGTATCTTTCGCAGATTGACGATTCCGGCCAACCTTTTAAATTAGCTATTCCGACCGACTATACGCCTGATAAATCTTTTGCTTTAGAAGTAGATTTGCACGGTAAAGGGGGAAACCATCTGGAATATTCGGGTGGTCTTCGCAGTCAGCCGGATAGATTTCAACTGCATGTTCTCGGACGAGCAAGAGGTGGGGGTTTTACTTTCCTTTCTGAAGCGGATGTTCTAGATGCGATAGAATATGTTAAAAAATATTGGAGCATTGACCCGCGAAAAATTCATCTTGTAGGTAGAAGTATGGGGGGCCGTGGTACATATTATTTTTGTACGCG
>JAQURI010000092.1 GCA_028715665.1 Candidatus Ratteibacteria bacterium | reverse complement strand
TTTTATATTTGCATTTTAATCTGTGTAATCTACATTTAATAATCGGTGTAATCATGTATCTCTCCAAAATATGAAAAAGAAAACCATAATGCTTGTTGCAGGCGAGCCTTCAGGTGACATTCACGGAGCAAATTTAATTCGAAATCTTAAGAATTTGGATAATTCGCTCGCCTTTGTCGGCGCCGGCGGCAAAAGGATGAAACGGGAAGGCCTGTCGGGAATAACCGACATGGAAAAACTCGCGGTCGTCGGATTCAAAGAAGTTTTCGAAAAATTCCGAGACCTGAAAACAGCTTTCCGATTGCTGTCCGAAATACTGACAAAAGAAAGACCGGACTGTTTGATATTAATAGATTATCCCGGCTTTAATCTGAGAATGGCTAAACTTGCAAAAGGACAAAACATCCCCGTTTTTTACTATATATCCCCGCAGGTTTGGGCATGGGGTAAAAATAGAATCAAAAAAATCAAAAAATATGTTGACAAACTTTTCGTGATCCTTCCTTTCGAAGAAAAATTTTATTCCGAGTACGGCATAAAAGCGCATTTCGTCGGACATCCTTTACTGGACATAGTTAAAACAAACTTAAATAAAGAGGACGCTTTTTCTCGTTTTGATTTTAATCCCGATAAAATACTTATAGGAATTTTGCCGGGAAGCAGGTGGAAAGAAGTCAAACTTTCCATGCCGGTCATGATAAACGCCTGCAATATAATCTCCAAAGAAATACCGAATGTGCAATTCGCAGTCCTAATTTCCGAAAATATAGATACAAAAAGAATCGAAGCATTATTGGGTAAAAATCTCCGATATTTTAAACTGATCAAAGACAAGAGCTATGATTTCATGAATATATGCGATTTACTTTTGGTCAACTCCGGGACAGCTACTTTGGAAATAGCTATTATGGGAAAACCCATGATAATCATTTATCGATTATCCGTAATATCGTCCGTTTTAATAAGAATGCTCGTAAAAATACCTTATTTCGGACTGGCAAATATCGTGGCAGGCAAGAAAATTGTGCCTGAATTCTTTCAGTTTGAGGCAACCCCTGCACGGATAGCAAAAGAAGCCCTAAATATATTAGCGGATGAAACCAGGATAAGGACGATGCAGGAAGAACTTTTAGAAGTAAAAAACAAACTCGGGGAAAAAGGCGCTTCCGAAAGGACTGCTAAGGCTATATTGGAAGAGATTAACCAAACGGTTAACAATGGTTAAAAAGAGTTAAAAAAGGTTAATAACAGTTGCTAAAATTTAAAAGTAACCCTTAATAACCAATGTTAACCTATATTAACTTTTGTTAACCGTATGAGATAACAAATGGGTAAATCAAAATTATTTAAAAAGCTTAAACTTAAAATACTTCCTCCAATTATTTGGTTTTTAATGTATTTCATCGGCAAAACAACGAAATTCACCGTTATAGGCGAAGAGAACTACAAGAAAACAAAAGGTCCGGTAATTTTTGCTTTTTGGCATAACCGGATTTTTTTGTCGGTTTATTATTACCGTTATATCTTAAAAAGAAAAAATATATGCGTTTTGGCCAGCCCGTCAAGGGACGGTGAAATGCTTGCCAGAACTCTTAATAAATTAGGGTTTTCCCAGGCAAGGGGCTCGTCAAAACATTACGGCAAGAACGCTTTAACTATGATGCTTGAATCTTTAGAAAACGGTTTCGACGGGGCAATAGTCCCGGACGGCCCGCAAGGACCTAAATACAAAGTGAAAGAAGGCGTTATACGCATCGCAAAAAAAGCCGGCATCCCGTTGATACCGGTCGCTTATAATGTCTCCCGTAAAAAAGTTTTATCTACCTGGGATTCTTTTATCCTGCCTTTACCTTTCTCGCGCGCAGTATTGATTTACGGCGAACCGCTTTATATATACTCAAACGAAAGCGACGAAGAATATAGCAGGCTATTGGAAAAAAGATTAATGGAAATAACTAAACAGGCGGATGAATACTTTGACAGATGACAGAGATCAGATGTCAGAAATCAGAATTCAGATTTTTTGTGCTCTGTCGTCTGTATTCTGTCCCCTGTCTTCTGTTCTGAGGAATGAAAATGGATAAGAAGATATTGCTCCATATCTGTTGCGCTGTATGCGCGGTAAGCGCCATCGAGCAATTAAAAAACGAAGGATGGCAGGTAACGGGATTTTTCTATAATCCCAATATTCATCCCGAAGAAGAATATATAAAAAGATTGAACGATACAAAACTCTTGCTTTCCAAATTAGAGATTCCGCTAATCGAAGGAAAATATGATAAGGACAAATGGTTCAATAAAATAAAAGATTTTGAAGAAGAAAAGGAAGGCGGCAAAAGATGCGAGATATGTTTTAGGATGCGGTTGGAAGAAACATTAAAAGAAGCAAAACAACACAATATCCGGCATTTTACAACGACTTTGACCATAAGCCCCCATAAAGACAGCAAAATCGTAAACACCATAGGGCAATCTATAAACGGCGATTTTTTCGTCGTAAAGGATTTTAAGAAAAAAGACGGATTCAAAAGAGCTGTCCGGTTAAGCAAAGAATATAATTTATACCACCAGCACTATTGCGGATGTATATATAGCTTGCCCCGTTAGAGATTTAATAAGTTGCTCGTAACTATTATAATAAGTGTGACAGTTGCATATGTGATTGATAAATATTCAGTAATTTTTAAAATCTCTAACGGGGTAAACAAATATCATGAAAAAAGAACTTAAATTAGAACACGAGAAAGATACCGGCGTCGTTCGAATATTGGGTAAAAGCCACGGCGTAGTCTATATTATCGTAAAAAACCAAATCAAATTACGGGATTCTTTTGTATACGAGATAAACGAAAAAGGCAGATGTATCGGATTTGAAGTCAGCACAAAGATAGACCTAAAACCGTTTCATAATTTCCTGAAAGAATTTGCAGAAGAAAAGAAGATAGAAGTTATCGAGTAGTTTCGTTTCTTACTTTCCCAGAACCTTTTTAAGAGAACCTATGAATTTTTTATTCTCGGACGGCTTACATATCGTAACTCTTAAAAAATTCGGCAGATCGTAATTATCAACGGGCCTTACGATAACGCCTTCTTTCAGAAGTTTCTCGTAGATTTCTTTCCCGCTTCGTTTAATGTCGACAAGGATAAAATTTGCGCTAGTTCGCACATACTCAAGCCCCATTGCATCAAATTCCTTATAAAGATATTTTTTACCTTCCTCATTCATAACTATCGATTTTTCCACATGCTCCTTGTCGTCCAACGCGGCGATAGCGGCTGATTGGGCGACCCTGTTCACATTAAACGGCTGGCGGATTCTGTTCATCTCGGTAACCATTTCTTTTTGTGCAATGCCGTATCCGACTCTAAGCCCAGCAAGCCCGTATATTTTCGAAAACGTCCGTAAGACAATCGTGTTTTTCCCTTCTTTTGCGTATCGAATTGTCTGCGGGAAATTTCCGTTTGCATATTCATAATATGCTTCGTCAAATACCACTATAATGTCCTCGGGTATTTTTTTCATGAACATTTCAACTTCATCCTTATCAACCATTGTCCCGGTCGGATTATTCGGGTTCGCGATAAAGACCAATTTGGTCTTATCCGTGACCGCATTCAGCATTGCTTCCAAATCATGCGTATAATTTTTAAGGGGCGTTCTTTTCAGCGACCCCGACATAACATTGGTCGCTATGGAATAAATAACGAACCCGGGCCAGGCAACCACGACTTCTTCGCCGGGGTTTAAGAAAGTTTCCGTGATAATCCTTATCACTTCGTCGGTGCCGTTGCCTACGATTATCTCCTCCATAGCAACGCCCAATTTTTCGGCCAACTTTTGCTTAAGATAATAGGAGTTCCCGTCGGGATAGAGATTAACGCCGGCCAGGGCATCTTTCATCGCTTTGACCGCTTTCGGTGAAGGGCCCAAAGCATTTTCGTTGGAAGCCATTTTTATGACTTCTTTGACTCCCAGTTCGCGTTTTACATCCTCTATCGGCTTACCGGGCGGGTAGGGGAGAATATTTGCGATATTAGGTCTTATTAAATCACGTATATTTTTCATAAGGTTAGATTTTAAATTAATAACTACTTCCAGTCAAATGTTATAAAGGGATAAGCGGTAAGGGATAAGGGGTAAATAGTAATTTTTCCACTTAATCCTTATCACTTACTTCTTACAACTTCTTTTCAGAAATGCTAAACTATCACTATGAAATACGCAAAAGTCATTTTTGACCTGCCTTTCGATAAAATTCTGACTTATCACGTGCCTGCTTCGCTTGAAAACAAAGCGCAAGCAGGCGCAAGATGCGTTGCAAGCGTGGGCAAAAGAACCTGTCAGGGTTTTATACTCCAAAGAGTCAGCAAAAAACCCCCATTCCCCACAAAACCCATATTGGAAATTCCCGACGATGTCCCTATCTTTTCGAAAGAAATGTTTGAATTTACCAAAGAATTGGCAAACTATTACTTTATGCCGTGGATAAAAGTATTAAAAGCGGCGCTGCCGCCCGGATTAAATAATAAAAAAGGCCTGAAATCGGAACCCGTAGTCGAAAATAATCCCGATTTTTCCTATAATCGCCCTTCTTATTCCCTGACCGAAGAACAAAAAGACGCCGTATCGCAAATACAAAAATCAATCGATAAACAAGAGCATAAAATATTCTTGATTCACGGCATAACGGGAAGCGGCAAAACGGAAATTTATCTCGAAAGCATTTTCCATTCTCTCAAACAAAAAAAAGGCGCCATTTTTCTCGTTCCCGAAATCTCGCTCACGCCCCAGATGATAAAAAGTTTCAAAGAACGTTTCGGCAAAAGATTGGCGCTATACCACAGCGGACTTACACCCAAACAAAGGCAAAATGAATGGCTTCGGATAAAAACAGGCCGGGCGGATATAGTGTTGGGCGTGCGTTCGGCAATATTTGCGCCGGTAGAAAAACCGGGCGTTATCGTAATAGACGAAAGCCATGAAACAACATACACACAACAGGAAAAATTCAAATATAGCGCCATTCAAGCCGCTTTCATAAGGGCCAAAATCCAGAAATGCGTCGTGTTAATGGGGTCCGCCACCCCGTCGATAGAAACTTATTATCATGCAAAGAAAAACAAATACAAATTGATAAAACTCGATTACAGAATAGACAACAAACAACTGCCCGAAATAATCGTCGTGGACATGAACAAAGAAAAGATAGAAGGAAACAAAAACATAATGTCCAGGAGACTGAAAGAGGCAATACAAAAGACAATCCGGCAGGGCGAACAGGTAATTTTGTTTTTGAACAGAAGGGGTTTCTCCTCGGTAATGATGTGCAAAATATGCGGGCATATAGAAAAATGCAAAAACTGCAAAACATCCTTGGTTTACCATTCCGCTTCGAACATGCTGGTATGCCACCACTGCAACTATACGACTGACATTCCGCCGATATGCCCCAGATGCAACAGGTCTTATCTTTATCCCGTGGGCGCCGGGACGCAAAAAGTGGAAAGAGAAATAAAAAAAATATCCCCTCATTACATCGTCCAAAGAATGGACAGCGACATCATTTCAAAAACAAAGACCCACGAGCAGATTTTCCAATCCTTCCTTGAAGGCAAAACGGACATCCTTATCGGCACGCAAATGCTTGCAAAAGGTCTCCATTTCCCGGACGTTACGCTGGTCGGAATAATATCGGCGGACACGCAGCTTTCCCTGCCCAATTTCAGGGCCGGCGAATTCACCTTCCAGTTATTGACACAAGTCGCCGGCAGAGCGGGCAGGGGAGACAAAAGCGGGAAAGTGCTCGTCCAGACGCATTATCCCGAACATTACAGCATCGACAGCGCCACACATTATGACTTCGAAAAATTTTACGAAAACGAATTAAGTTTCAGAAAGCAGTTGAATTATCCGCCTTTCAGCCAACTCGTTTCTTTAACTATAAAAGGTCCCAGTGAAAACAACGTAAGAAAAGACGCGATTATCCTTGCAAACATGCTTAACTCCTATATCTCGCAAACTAAACAAAATTTCGAATTGACGGGTCCGGGCCCCTGTCCCGTGGACAAGATAAGGAACAAATACAGATGGCGCATAATAATCAAAAGCAAAAACAGGAAAGCTTTGGAAAAACTCATGCAGAACCTTCGCGGCTATTGGAACAAAATCCCCCACACCCAAGAGAGCCTGTCGATAGATTTAGACCCCGTGGATATGATGTAAAAAGTGCATTTGACAATTATAAGTTGTTAGAGTAGCATAATTGAAAATAAACTCAAGGAGGAAATATGAGAAAGGCCTCTCTTGTATTGTTCTTCTTATCAATTTTTATCTTCATCCTG
>JAQURI010000091.1 GCA_028715665.1 Candidatus Ratteibacteria bacterium | reverse complement strand
TTTTTCGGCAAATCTTAACGCTGACCCAATTTTATCAAACGGCTTGCCTTCCCGCCTTGACTCGTCGTCTTTGGCGAGGCAGGTGAAAATAGAGGGCGAAAAAGTAGATTATTTGATGAAGGAAGGGCTTGTCGTCGCGATAGAGAAAGCATCCGTCGAATATAAAGACATAAAGATTTTTGCGGACCGGCTGGAAATAAACACCGGCACGGAAGAAGTGAAAGCTATCAATAATGTCTATTATGTGAAAAACGAAAATACGGTGCACGCAGATGAAATGTTTTATAATTTAAAAGAAAATACGGGCTACTTCGCGGGCAATATCACCGGTTCTTTTTCTCCCTGGTATTGGGAAGGCGAAAGAATAGAAATCCTTTCGGAAAACGAGTTCAGATTAAGCGGCGGAAGTTTTACTACCTGCGACCGCGAACATCCGCACTATCATTTGAGTTGCTCCAGCGCAACGCTTGATTTGGAAGACAAAGCCGTAGCAAGGAATGTGCTCTTTTTCATAGACGGGATGCCTATTTTTTATCTGCCCTTCTATTATACTTATATGAAACATCCGCCTTACGGATTGGTAAACTGGGTCGGAGAGTCCGAAGAAAAAGGGTTTATGGACCTTGCCCATTATAATTGGTATGTGAACGACGGCTTCAGGGGAAGGATTTATTTGGATTACCTTGAAAAATTAGGTTGGGGGCAGGGGTTTGACTTAGACCTGGAAAACGAACGCGGCAAAAATTATATATACGGATATTATATGGACGAGGATAAAGATTTTTACGAACAGGACGGCATCAAAAGATACGGCGGCACAGCCGAAGGCGACGATAAATACAAGAGATGGAAGGCATTGTTAAAACACAGATACCAGTGGCAGAACGACTGGATGAGTATGATGAGAATAGAAAGGTTTTCCGATGAAAATTTCAACAAGGACTTTTTCTTCGAGGAGATGAATAAAGGCGAAGAAAAGTTCGCGCTAAGCAGAGTCCCGGAAAATTATTTTGCGCTTGAGCAGGTAAAGCCCGACTATAACACCGTTTTTTACACAAATGCAGCTTTGAACGATTTCGAACATTTAGTGCAAAGGCAACCGAGCATTTCATTCGACACAAGAGAGCAGGAAATTTCAAACTCGCCGTTTTATTATAAACTGGAAACGAATTATACCCATTTGAAAGAAGCGTTTCCCGAAGAAGACGACATTGATGAAGATACGGAACTGGACAGGTTCGACTTATTCGGAAAACTATCTTCTCCGCACAGGATAAATAACTGGATTACAAGCGAACCGTATTTGACTTTTAGGGGAACGGGTTACAGCGAAAATGAGGAGGGAGAAGCGGTATTTAGGACAACGGAAAGCGTCGGATGGAACTTAAGAAGCAAACTCGCAAAACAATACGGCAACGTGCAGCATATTTTTCAGCCGCAAATAGGATATTATTACAGACCGCAGCCGAGCATCCCAAGGGACGAATTAATACGATTCGACCCTGTGGACAGAATAACTTCGCAAAACGGATTCTTCGTGGAAATCATTAACCGTTTAAAAGTCCCGAAATACGAACAGGCAGAAGAATATTTTCCTTCCGAAGAGTTCGACAAAATTTATTTGAAAGACAACCAGACTGAAGCAAATGTAATCTTGCCGTCCATCCGTTCAAACGAAATAAGTTACCGGGAACCGTTCAATTTGAGAATTTTTTCCAATTATTCCGTAAAAGAAGAGCAGTGGGAGCACGTTTTTATAGAAAACACTTTTAGACCCATCCAGGGAATATCTCTTGTTTCGGACGCAACATATACGCCTCAGAAAAACGAGTTTGAAATTGTAAATTCTAACCTCGTTATCAGCAAATGGGAAAAAATCGGCGGTTCACTGGGGTTAAGTTTTTATAGGGGGGAAGATTTGTATCGCGGCAACGGCAAGATATGGTTTGACCTTTCGCCAAATATGGAACTGGCATTTTCCACGACATATGATATAGAAGGCGACTTTATCAGAAGCGGCGGCGTTTACATTAAAAAATATCTCCATTGCTGGACGGCGGAACTACAAATGAACAACTACAAGAGGACAAGAGACGAAGATTACACGTTTGAAATATTCTTTACTTTAAGCATAAGCGACCTCTCAGGATTCAAACTCCCGTTATCCAAAACAATAACACCCTCAGTAGATGACGAATAGATTTTTACTTATCCACGGAAACGCTCTGGCGTATAAGAGCTATTATTCTCTTGCGTCAATTCCTTTCGAATTAGGAAAAAGAGAATCTCCGATATCTCTGTTTGCGAAAATAATACTGAAAATACTGAAAGATTATAAACCGACATATTGCGCGGTCGTCTTCGATAAGCCGTCCCCTGCAAAAATAAAAAAATCCACATTCACGTTATCGACATCCCACCCTTCTATGTCAACATCTCTTTTGAAAGAAATCGCATCTTTTAAAAAAATCCTGAAAGCGCTTAATATTCTTGTCGTGCAGAAAAAGGGATATAAAGCATCGGATTTAATCGGAAAATTGGCGGAAAGTTCTTCTAAACGAAATTTGGAAATCATAATCATTTCCAGCAACAAGGATGTTTTGCAGTTAATATCGGAAAATATCAGGGTTATAAACCCGTTTCAGGATTATAAAGTTTATAGTAACGAAAATATCAAGCAAGAAATTGGCGTAAGCCCCGAACAAATCCCAGATTTTTTGGCGCTTACGGGAGAAAAAGAAGCAAATATTCCAGGCATAGAAGGTATAGGCGAAAAGAAAGCGATTGAACTTCTGAAAGAATATTCAAATATAGAAAACATTATCGAAAAAGCACAGAACTTGAAAGAACAGTCAAGCGCTTTACGACTTTATAAAAACATAGCGTTGATAAACAAAAAAATCCCGATTGATTTTGATTTGGAAGAATATGCGCTGAAACCTTATAACATCGAAAAAATAACGAAAGTATTCAAGAGTTTGGGGCTTTTGCAGTTACTTATGAATTTTATCGATTATAAAAAACCCGAACATGCCAATTACAAAACCATTCTTACGGAAAATGAACTCGACAATTTAATAAAGAAAATTTCCGGCGTTTCGGAAATAGCCGTAGACACGGAAACCACTTCTGCCTCCCCTACCCGCGCGAATGTGGTAGGAATTTCGCTGTCTTTCAGAGAAGGAGAAGCATATTACATTCCCCTCGCGCATAAATATTTGGGCGCACCCAAACAACTGGACTTAAAATCGGTTTTGCAGCGGTTAAGACCCGTATTACAAAATCCGAAAATCAAAAAAATCGGACAAAACATAAAATACGATTACACGGTTTTGAAAAGAGCGGGGCTTGAGATTAAGGACATAAATTTCGACACGATGATTGCATCGCACCTTCTAAATCCTGTAAGGGGAGAACACAGCCTAAAATACTTGGCTTTAAAATATCTGGGCTATAAAATGCTTTCCTACGAAGAGCTTGTCGGCGATAAGAAAAGCATCGCTGAAATAGATATCGAAAAAGTCACCGATTATTCCTGCGACGACGCCGATTTTACGCTGCGATTAAAAAATAAACTTTTGCCTTTACTGGAAAAGGAAAATTTAGATAAGGTTTTCTACGAAATCGAGGTGCCGCTTATAAGCGTGCTTGCAGACATGGAAATAACCGGAGTGAAAGTGGACAAAGAATATCTCGATTATCTGGCGTCGGAACTGGCCAGAGAAATAGAAACAATATCGCAGGAGATTCATGAACTTGCAGGACAAATATTCAATCTCAACTCTCCGCAGCAGCTATCCGATATTTTGTTCGAAAAATTAAAACTCGCATTAAAACGGAAATCTAAAACAGGTTATTATTCGACTTCTTCTTTTGTGCTGGAAACTTTAAAAGACAAACATCCGATTATAAATAAAATCATAGAATACAGGAATCTGGCAAAACTAAAAGACGGATTTGTAGTTCCTTTAATTCAGGCCATTAATCCGAAAACAGGAAGGATTCACACCTCTTTTCACCAAATAGGAACCGCAACGGGACGGCTCTCCTCTTCAAATCCGAACCTCCAAAACATACCGATAAGAGCAGAACGCGCAAAAGAAATAAGGAAAGCTTTTATAGCGGAGAAAGGCAAAGTTTTACTATCTGCGGATTATTCGCAGATAGAACTCAGGATAATGGCGCATTTCTCCAAAGATGAACTCTTAACGAAAGCATTCCTTGATGAAAAGGATATTCATACTGAAACCGCGATTCATCTTTTTAACATACCGGAAAATAAAATCACGCACCATGGTGGGATATCCTACGTGGTATCCCAGGACGACAGAAGAAAAGCAAAAGCGGTAAATTTCGGGATAATATACGGAATAAGTCCTTACGGGCTCGCGCAAAATATAGGAAGCGACGAGCAAACCGCAAAAACGATTATAGACACTTATTTTTCAAGCCACCGGGGCGTAAAAAAATTAATTGACGAAATACTTACAAGCACAAAGGAAAAAGGTTACGTTACCACGCTGACGGGCAGGAAAAGAGAAATCAAAAACATTAATTCCGATAATAAAACTCTGCGGCTGCAAGCAGAAAGAGAAGCGATAAACACGCCCATTCAGGGAACTGCGGCAGAAGTCATAAAGCTTGCGATGCTGGATATACATAGGAAACTAAAGAAAAAGGCACTTAATACGAAAATGTTGCTGCAGATTCATGACGAACTTCTTTTTGAAGTGCCTGAAAAGGAAGTCGGCATCGTGTCGGAAACAGTAAAAGAATGTATGGAGAATGCAATACATTTGAACATTCCTCTGAAAGTAACTATAAATACCGGAGAAAATTGGTTTGAAGCGCACTGAAATGAGAAATCCAGGCACAAAGGCACAGAGTAACAGAGGCACTAAGAAAATACAGGAAAATCCAAAAAACTTTGTGCCTATGTGCCTTAGTGCCTTTTTGTTATTTCCATGACTAAAAACTTAATTTTCGTTATTCACAAACACCACGCCTCCCATCTGCATTATGATTTGCGGCTTGAGAAAGACGGGGTCTTGAAAAGTTGGGCAGTCCCGAAAGAACCGCCGAAAGAAATAGGCGTAAAACGCCTGGCAATCCAGGTGGAAGACCATCCCTTGGATTATGCAGATTTCGAGGGCAAAATTGCCGAAGGTTCATACGGCGCCGGACTTGTAGAAATATGGGATAAGGGGTATTATATTCCATCTAAATTTGAAGATTGGGAAATAATTTTTGAACTAAAAGGCAAAAAACTAAAAGGCACGTATTGCCTGGTGAAATTTAAAGGCAACAATGGGATACCACGTAGGGTATCCCGCTCTGGCAAAAACTGGCTTCTCTTCAAGAAAAACGTTAGGTAAAATAAAAAAAGGGAACAGGGCATCAGGAAATCAGCAAGCAGGGATTCAGAATATCAGGGTGTCAGGTATATAATTCCTGATATCCTGTTCTCCTGAAACCTACAACCTAATAATCTGGTAACCTGATAAACTTATGTTGCATTAAAAGGAGGTAAGCATGTCGATACATAAACAGTTAACGGTATACCTGGAGAACAAACCCGGGCAATTGGCAAAATTATGCAAAACGATAGCCAATAGTAAAGTAAACATTTTGGCTATTTCTATCGTGGACACAGCCGACACGGGTGCGATACGTCTTGTAGTAAATAACGTTGCAAAAGCAACTGCTGCGCTTAAAAAACTCGGGCTGCTGATTCATATAAGAGATGTCCTTGCGATAAATTGCGCCAACAAACCGGGCATATTGGCCGAAGTCACCGAAAAATTATCCAGAGCAAATATCAATATAGATTATGCTTATGGGAGCGTCCACGAAAAAGCAAAAGAGGCAATGTGCATATTTTCGGTCTCGGATCCCCAAAAAGCGGACAAAATATTGAAAAAATAACAACACATTTACGCTCCAACATGACATCGGAACTATCTCTAACGGGGTAAAGGAGATATAAATGCCAATCCAGGAAATAACACCGGAAAAATTAAATCCTGAAAAATTCATAAAACAAAAAGCCGACGAGATTTCTTCCATTGTAGGCAACGGAGTAGCTATCAATGCCTTGTCCGGCGGAGTTGATTCCTCCGCCGTCACGCTTCTTGCTCATAAAGCATTGGGAAAACGGCTGAAAACATATTTTATAGATAACGGCATAATGAGAGAAGGCGAACCGGCAAAAATCGTTTCTATATTCCAAAAATTGGGAGTAAATGTCCAGCTCGTTGACGCAAAGAAAGAATTTTTCGACGCTTTCAAAGGCATAACGGACCCCGAAGAAAAACGGGAGGCACTGACCCAAACGTTCTATAAAAATATATTCGCAAAATTGGTAAGAGAAAGCGGGGCAAAATATCTCCTTCAGGGAACGATACTGACAGACATTG
>JAQURI010000090.1 GCA_028715665.1 Candidatus Ratteibacteria bacterium | reverse complement strand
TTTTTGAAAGGCGATAAAGTAGATTTCAATAAAGAACCTCTTAAACTACAGATAAAAGCCGCAACCTACCATCAACTTAAAATAAAAAAAACGGATTCCGGAAACTGGCAGACAACGATTATTTTTGATGTATAACACAGATTACACAGATTACAAAACGAGATTACACAGATAAAACTAAAATCCTTAATCGGTGTAATCTTTCAGAAATCTGCGTAATCATTATTTGATTAGGTACCCATATCCCAGGAAGCAAGATATTTCTTTTGTTCGGGAGTGAGAACATCAATAGAAGTATTCATAGACTCCAACTTAAGCCGGGCTATTTCCTCATCAATCGCGGCGGGAACGGTATACACTTTATTTTTCAATGTGCCGGCACTTTTCTTTATATACTCGCAGGAAAGCGCCTGATTTGCAAAACTCATATCCATAACTTCTGAAGGGTGCCCTTCGGCGCAGGCCAAGTTAACAAGCCTTCCTTCGGCCAAAAGGCAGATTTTATTTCCGTTTTCCAAAGTATATTCATCGATAAAACCTCTGATTTTTCTCTTGCCTTTGGAAATTTTTTCCAACGTCTCGATATCTATTTCGACATTGAAATGCCCGGAGTTCGCCAAAATAACCCCGTCTTTCAATTTCATAAAATGTTCCTGCCGGACAACATGTATATCACCCGTAGCGGTCACGATTATGTCCGCAGTCGGGCATGCTTCGATAAGGGTTTTCACTTCAAATCCGTCCATAATCGCTTCCAGCGCTTTTAAAGGAGAAACTTCCGTAACGGTAACTCTTGCGCCCAATCCTTTTGCCCGAATAGCAATCCCTCTTCCGCACCATCCATAACCACAGACAACAAAATTACTCCCCGCCAAAAGCCTATTAGTCGCCCTCAAAATCCCGTCAATCGTGCTCTGTCCCGTGCCGTAACGATTATCAAAAAGATATTTCGTATTAGCATCATTAACCGAAATGAGAGGATAAGGAAGTTTGCCGTCTTTTTCCATTGCGCGCATTCGGATAATGCCCGTTGTCGTTTCCTCGCTTCCGCCGATAATATCAGGAAGCAGTTCCCTGCGGGAAGATTGCAACGTCGAAACCAAATCCGCGCCGTCATCCATCGTATACTGTATGCCGCTTGAGATAACTTTTTGTATATGCTTATAGTAAGAATCCCTGTCTTCGCCCTTAATGGCAAATACCGGGACCTCATAATCTTTCACTAAAGAAGCCGCAACATCATCCTGCGTGGAAAGCGGATTGGAAGCGCAAAGGTAAGGCAAAGCTCCGCCTTCCTTTAACGTAATCATCAAATTAGCCGTTTCGCTTGTCACATGCAGACACGCTCCGACTTTCAATCCTTTAAGCGGTTTTTCTTTAGCAAATCTTTCCCTTATCAATTTAAGGACAGGCATTCGCACCCCTGCCCACTGGATTTTTGATTTACCTTCGCCCGCAAGCGAAATATCTTTTATATCATAATTCATAATTTGCTCCTTTTTCCAAACTGTTGTTTATTTTATCAAATATCCAGATACGATTCTATTCTAAGGGGGGAATGTAAAACAAATTCTGGTTAACAATAGTTAAAAACGGTTATCAAAGGTTAACATAGGTTGCAAAATCTTTTAATGCAACCATTATTAACCAATGTTAACTTATATTAACTTTTATTAACCATTTTTTAATGCCTTGCGGGGAGAGAAAGGAGATAAATGGTCGCTGTCCCTATTTCAGGAGGAAAATGATGTATTTTAAGAAGTTTTTCAATCGTAGCTTGTTTTTTCTCATAACTTTTCTCATCCGCCCAACCGGGACATCCCGTTTCCTTTCTTTCCTTATACCGTTTGTTATATTCGCGACGTTCAGTATAATCGAACATTTTTTCTTTACAATTTTTAAAATGTGGCAGATGTCAAGATTTGACCCTATCTATTTTACTCTGCCTCTGAAATAAGCTAAATAGAGTGATTATAGCTCTGCCATAGAGTAGTGATGGTATAAATGCCGCGACAAACGCCATAGGATAAGTAAGAAACCGTGAACAATAATGTGGACTGATGGTAATAATGGGTCCGGAAAATACGAGCTGAGGCAAGAAAAATAAAAAAAGATATTTACGCAAACCATATGGCGTTAAATAAGGGACAACACAGAGAAAAACAATTGTAATTAGTGAGGATATGAGCAAATTCTGCCAGCGAAATATAATAGGCACTTTTTTCATTTATTTACATATCCTAAATTTCCGACAGTATAAGTCAATTAAATGGAAGTAACCAGTAACCCCCCGAACCACATGGGGTTCAGGGCAAGCAGTTTACAGTAACCAGAAAAATGAAAGATCTGACCCTATTTATTTCTTCTTTTCAGTCTTCCCTTCTTCTCTGCCCAAATTATATATTACCGCAGCAGCAATCAGCGTGCCTATCAAGCCCAATAGACCTATTGCGGGCACAAAGATTATTAATAATAAACTCGCTGCAAGTGCTATCCCTACTGGTAAATTAAGCCATTTATTCATTTTAGACTAACTTCTATGATTATTTTAAAATTTCAAATGGTCGCTGTCCCTATTTTCCTATTTTTACTATATCAGCCACATATATTTTTGACTTCTTCGTCTTTGAATTAGTACTGGGGCAAAAGAAATTTTTTACAATTCTAAAACGATCTTCATTTTTATATAGACGTGTGACATCGGGGAGCCAATGTTTCATTAACACAAAGATTTCCGCTAATAAACTTGCTATTTTTCGAGTGGGTTCTTTTTTAAAAACATATCTACTTAACAAATCCTTTATATCATTTTGTTCAAAATATCCACTGTCATAAACAACAAATCGATCTGAATAAGCCGTTTTTTTCATTAATAAATATTTTTCATCATTTTCTGGGTTGATACTTTTACCATTTACAACAGTAAACTCGATTCCACCCTCCCCACATTTATTAAAATTACTTTTGTTTTTCAACATTGATTCTAAATAGACAAGGTTATTCGCAATCCTAAGAATATTAATGGAATCAATATGAGAAGAATATTTCAATATCAAATTATCGCTTATTGCATCATTGAACAATGAACGCACTTCATCGGTATTTTTAAATATTTGAAAGCCCAAATAATTTTGATTTTTAACCGAGTTTAATATTTCATTTTTTGAGTAGTTTACAATATTAAGAATATTGTCCGGAGTATTAGTATCAAGATTATATCCATGTATAATTTTTTTTAAAAAATATAGTGCAACAAAAATGTCATTGGAAATTTCATTCTTAATATAATTAATCAAATATTGTTTTTCTTTGTTAAAAACCATCTGTCTAATTAAATCATAAAAGAGATACACTAAAAAGAAAAAAAGAGCGTTGGAGAACACGCTAACTAGTATATTTTTTATCTCTGTGTTTTCAATAACTTGAGATAAAACAAAAGTGATAACAGTAGCAAGCCCTAAACTTATATATGGTAAAATTCGATTCCAATTTCTCATAATATTTTAATTAATGATTTTGCGTAACATCTATCATATACCTAAATAATCCAACAAATACTTTATCTCTTGTTTCTACTGTAAACTGTACACTCTCAACTATAAACTATCATCTACCCCGATTAGAGATTACGTCCGCCAATGTAGCAATGGCGGTCTATCTCTAACGGGGCTCATCGGTCCAACTTTATATGCAGTTCTTTCAGCTGTTTTTCGTTGACGGATGACGGGGCTTTGGTTGTTAGGCAGATGCCTTTTTGTGTTTTGGGGAATGCGATTACGTCTCTGATGGAAGTTTCTCCGCTCATTAGCGCCATCAATCGGTCAAAGCCGAATGCTATGCCGCCGTGGGGCGGAGCGCCGTATTTGAACGCTTCAAGCAAAAATCCGAATTTTTCGTTTGCTTCTTCCCTGCTTATGCCGACTGTTTTGAAAATTTTCTCCTGTAGTGAGCGGTTATGAATTCTTATGCTTCCGCTTGCGATTTCGGTTCCGTTTAATACAACATCATACGCTTTGCTTTTTACTTTTTCGGGTTCGCTCTCAAGATATTTTATGTCTGACTCCAGAGGCGAAGTGAACGGATGATGAGCGAACTCGAAGCGTTTTTCTTCCAATGAATATTGCAGGAGCGGAAAATCCACAACCCAAACGAATGAGAACGGCTCAACATTTTTCAGGTAACCCAAATCTTCCGCAAGTTTCACTCTCAAACTTCCCAAAGCGGTATTTGTTACCTGTTTATTGTCGGCTACTATTAATATTAAATCGCCTGCTTTTGCGCCGAGCGTATCTTTCAGTTTCTTCAGCACTTCATCCTTAAAATATTTCACTATCGGAGAATGGCAGCCGTCTTTCTTTACTTCTATCCACGCAAGCCCACCCGCGCCAAAACCTTTTATGTATTCTATTAAATCATTCCTCTCTTTTAGCGAAAGTTTCTCTCCGCCGCCCGGGACATTTATTGCTTTTGCTATTCCGCCTTTTTCTATTACCTGATGAAAGATTTTTAAGTCGGTTTGTTTTGCTATGTCGGTTATATCTTTCAGTTCCAAGCCGAACCTCACGTCCGGCTTATCAAGGCCGTATCTTGCTATTGCTTCATCATAAGTTATATGCGGGAAAGGAGTTTTTATTTTGTGTCCCGCCGCTTCAAAGATGTTTTTCATCAGCCCTTCCGAAACTTTCATTATGTCTTCTTTCTCAACGAAAGACATTTCCAAATCTATCTGCGTAAACTCGGGCTGTCTGTCTTTTCTTAAATCCTCGTCTCTGAAACAGCGGACGAGCTGGAAATATTTGTCAACGCCGCTGACCATTAAAAGTTGTTTGAAAAGCTGTGGCGACTGGGTAAGCGCATAGAATGAATAAGGATTAAGCCGCGAAGGAACAAGATAATCTCTTGCGCCTTCGGGAGTGCTTCTGGCAAGGAATGGAGTTTCTATTTCAAGGAATCCCTCGTCCGATAAAAATTTCCTTGCCGCCTGTGTGGCTTTATGCCTCAACAGGAGATTTTTCTGCATCTTGTCGCGCCTTAAATCCACATAGCGGTATTTCAGGCGGACTTCTTCGCCGAGTTGTTCTTCGTCCAGTTCGAACGGGGGCGTTTCGGATTCGTTCAGCACCTTCATTTCGTCGACGACGACTTCGATTTTCCCGGTAGGCAGAGAGAGGTTTTCTGTCCCTTCGGGCCGTTTTCTCACTTTCCCCTTTATAGCAATAACGAACTGGTTTCTTAAGGATTGTCCGCTGTCGTGTATTTCTTTGCTGACCTGGGGGCTAAACACTATTTGAACAATGCCCGTCCTGTCCCAAAGGTCAATGAAAATCACTCCGCCGTGGTCGCGGGTCCTTCTCACCCAGCCCATCAGAATAACTTCTTTGCCGATTTCTTTCGGCGAAACCTCACCGCAATAAGAAGTTCTTTTCCACTGTCCTAAACCTTCAACCTTAATCATGACTTAATCTTTTTCTTAGTTCCTCTATTATATTTTCGAGTTTTATATTTTTCTCGTCACCCGTTTTCATTTCTTTAAGCTTAACAACTCCATCGCCGAGCTCATCTTCCCCGATAATTATGGTATAAAGGACCTGTAATTTATCCGCTCTGCGCATCTGTGATTTGGAACTGCTTTCCCGGTAATCCATATCCGAGGAGATGCCTTCGGCCCTTATTTCCTGCAATAATTTGAATGCTGCTTTGAAACAGTTACTGCCTATCGGGATTATGAAAACGTCCAAACCGCTAACCTGAGAAAGTTTCTTTCCTTCATTTTTTAAAGCGGCGATTATGCGCTCCATTCCTCCCGCAAATCCACAGGCAGGAATAGAAGGCCCGCCAAATTCTTTTACCAGATTATTGTATCGTCCTCCGCCGATTAGAGTCGCTTGCGCCGCCAAAGAAGGATAAACAAATTCAAAAGTGGTGTGCGTATAATAGTCCAACCCTCTGACGAGATGGGGGCTGACTTTATAATCTATTTCCAAAAGAGTGAGCAATTCTTCTATCCCTTTCAAATGTTTCCTGCAGTCATCGCAAAGGTATTCCGAAAGAGGCGGAATTTTTTTAATATATTTCCTGCAGTTTTCATTCTTGCAATCAAGCATCCTTAGGGGATTTTTGCTGTATCTTATTTTGCAATCTTCACAAAGTTGGGAGCAGTATTCTTTAAGCGTTGAAGTAATCAACTTTTCATATTTAGGTCTGCAAACGGGACAGCCGACATTTCCCAGCAAGATTTCAAAATTTTTCAGGCCTAAAGTTTTCAGGATAAAATTTCCAAGATATATGATTTCCGCATCTATTGCCGGATTCATAGAGCCGAAACCTTCCACGCCGAACTGATGGAACTGGCGTTCTCTGCCAGCCTGAGGCCTTTCATATCTGAAGAAAGGGCCTTTGTAGTAGAGTTTTAATATTTCGTCTTTTTGATAAAGCTGATTTTGCAGGTACG
>JAQURI010000089.1 GCA_028715665.1 Candidatus Ratteibacteria bacterium | reverse complement strand
CACAAGGAAAAAAAATTATACGGCATGCAGTTTCACCCGGAAGTAGTCCACACTCCTCAAGGGTTAAAAATAATAGACAACTTCCTAAAGAAAATCTGCGGATGCGCCGGCGGCTGGACGATAAGTTCATTTGTCGAAAATGCCGTTCGGGACATAAGAAACCGAGTAAAAAACGAGCGCGTTATCTGCGCTTTAAGCGGCGGGGTTGATTCTTCGGTTTTAGCAATGCTTCTTCATAAAGCGCTCGGCAGGCAACTCATATGCATTTTTGTAGATAATGGTTTGCTGCGTAAGAATGAAGCCGAACAGATAATACAAAGGTTCAAACAAAATTATAAAATGAATCTAATTAATGTAGATGCAACGGATATTTTCCTGAAAAAATTAAAAGGAGTGACTGACCCCGAGAAAAAACGGCGCATTATCGGCAAAGAATTCATCAGAGTATTCGAACAAGAAGCCAAGAAGATGGGTAAGATAAAATTCCTTGCGCAGGGAACGCTTTATCCTGACGTAATCGAATCGCGCTCTGCCTTGGGCGGGCCGTCAGCCACAATCAAAACGCACCACAACGTCGGCGGGCTTCCCCGGAAAATGAAACTGGAATTAATCGAACCTTTTAAGTTTCTGTTCAAAGATGAAGTGAGAATGGTCGGAAAAGAATTGGGACTTCCCGACAGCATAATATCAAGGCAACCTTTCCCGGGCCCCGGGCTTGCGGTGAGAATAATAGGCGAGGTGACAAAAGAGCGTCTTGAAATTTTAAGGGAGGCTGATGCGCGCATTCAGGAGGAAATCAAAAAAGCAGGGCTTTACACTAAAATCTGGCAGTCGTTCGGAGTGCTTTTGCCGATTAAAACCGTCGGCGTAATGGGAGACGAACGCACTTATGAAAATGTCATTGCAATAAGAGCGGTTACAAGTAAAGACGGCATGACCGCCGACTGGGCGAAACTGCCTTACGAACTTTTAGGCAGAATTTCAAATAGAATTATTAACGAAGTTAAAGGCGTAAACAGAGTGGCTTACGATATTTCAAGTAAACCGCCCGCCACAATAGAATGGGAGTAAAAATGTTAAATGTAGAAATTTATATAACCCTGAAAAAGACCGTATCCGATCCTCAGGGATTGACTATCAAGCACGCTTTAGAATCATTGGGTTATCAAAATTTACAAGAAGTCCGCGTCGGTAAATTAGTTACTATTACATTAAATTCCGAAGACAAGAAAAAAGCCAAACAAAAGATTAACGAAATGTGCCGGAAGCTATTAGCCAATCTGATAATAGAGGATTACAGTTTTAGAATAAAAGAGGTCTAAAATGAAATTCGGCGTCGTGGTTTTCCCGGGTTCGAATTGCGACCGAGACTGTTTTTATACGGTCAAGAATGTATTAAAACAGCCGGTTAAATATATATGGCATAAACAAACTAAATTGGATGATATCGATTGCGCAATCCTGCCGGGCGGTTTCAGTTACGGAGACTATCTTAGGACAGGCGCAATAGCCAGATTCTCGCCGCTGATGAAGCAAATATATCGCTTTGCTCAAAAAGGGGGGCTCGTAATCGGAATTTGCAATGGGTTTCAAATTTTGCTTGAGGCAGGGCTCTTGCCGGGAGCGATGTTAAGAAATAAAAACCTACATTTTATTTGTAAATATGTCTATATAAAAACCGAAACCAATAAGACTCCTTTTACAAATTTTTGCAGTAGAAACCAAATTTTAAAAATACCGATAGCTCACAACGAAGGTAATTATTACATTGACAAGTCGGGATTAAAAACACTGGAAGAAAACAGACAAATTGTCTTCCGCTATTGCAGTCAAGACGGAGCTGTTAACAACCAGTCCAATCCCAACGGCGCCTTAGCAAATATCGCCG
The DNA here is from genome assembly GCA_028715665.1 of Candidatus Ratteibacteria bacterium. GTDB lineage: Bacteria > CAIJMQ01 > CAIJMQ01 > CAIJMQ01 > CAIJMQ01 > CAZNJA01. Next base: position 4,648 of record JAQURI010000089.1, on the reverse strand, counting down.
GCATAATAAACAAAAACGGAAATGTCCTCGGCATGATGCCTCATCCGGAGAGAAGTTCCGAAAAAATATTAGGTTCCGAAGACGGCTTCTTAATCTTTAAATCAATAGCCGCATGGCTTAACCCAAAAATTTAAGTTAGAGATTGAACGTTTGATAGGTTCTTAGTAACCTTATAGTATTTAATATTGTAATAAAAAATGAAGTGTAAATTTGGGGTTACCCCGACAAGCTTGATTAAATCTTTTCAAGATTTAATCAGTCGGCCCCTCGGGCAGATTTTGGCAAAGCCAAAATCTGGGTAAAAACAAGAAATAACATGGTAAAACCTGAAGTTTATAAAAGTCTGGGATTAAATGACAACGAATATCAAAAAATTCTGGATATTTTAAAGCGGGAGCCAACGCCTACGGAACTGGCGATGTTTTCCGTAGAATGGTCGGAACACTGCGGATATACCCGTTCCCGTAATTGGCTTAAACTTTTGCCTAAAAAAGGAAAGTATAAAAGCCTTATCGGTGAAGATTCCGGGGGAATCATTGTTGATGACTTAGCCGTAATTTTTAAAATGGAAAGCCACAATCATCCTTCACAGGTCGAGCCGAAGCAAGGCGCTGCAACAGGCGTGGGAGGAATTATCAGGGATATTTTTACTGCAGGCGCAAGGCCAATAGCATCTTTGAACTCTTTAAGGTTTGGCTCCTTAACTCAAACCTACAATCGATATCTTTTGCGCGGCGTAGTAGATGGAATCCAATTTTACGGCAATTGCGTAGGCGTACCTACAGTCGGCGGAGAGATATATTTTGACGAAAGTTATACCGGCAACTGTCTGGTCAATGTGATGTGTATTGGCGTAGCTAAGAAAACCAAATTGGCCAGAGCGCGCGCCACGGGATACGGCAATTCAATCATGTATGTGGGTTCAAGTACGGGTAGAGACGGCATCGGCGGTTGCAGCGTTTTGGCTTCACATGAATTTAAAGAATCTGAAGAAAAAAGGCCTGCAGTCCAGATAGGGGACCCATTTACCGAAAAATGCTTAATCGAAGCTACATTAGAAGCTCTGGCTACGGGATATGTTATAGGCATTAAAGACATGGGCGCCGCAGGCATAACATGTTCAACAAGCGAGATGGCTTCTGCGGGCAATTCGGGAATGGAAGTAGATATTGCCCGTGTCCCGCGAAGAGAATCTAATATGCAGCCGTGGGAAGTAATGATGTCCGAGTCACAGGAGAGAATGCTTGTCTGCGTGAAAAAAGGCAAAGAAAAAGAAATCGAGCGGATTTTTTCTAAGTGGGATTTAAATGCCGTGGTAATCGGTAAAGTCACCGACGACGGTGTTGTGCGCATTAAAGATAAAGGGAAAATTGTGGCAGAAATAAAAGCCCATTCCCTAACGCAGTCGCCTGTCTATGATATGCCGTACAAAAAACCGAATTATTTAGACCGGTTGAATAAATTGGATATAAATAAAATTCCCGAACCTAAAAATTACAACGAAACCCTGCTTAAACTTTTAAGTTCTCCGTCTATTTGCAGTAAAAAATGGGTTTATGAGCAATACGACCATATGGTTCAGACCAACACCGCCGTCTTGCCCGGCTCAGATGCTTCAGTGTTAAGATTAAAAGGAACGAATAAAGCCCTTGCGGCAACTGCCGATTGCAACAGCAGATACTGTTTCCTAAATCCATATAGAGGAGCGCAGATTGCCGTAGCCGAAGCAGCAAGAAATCTTGTATGTTCCGGCGCTCAAGCCGCTGCAGTCACGGACTGTCTTAATTTCGGCAATCCCGAAAAGCCCGATAGGTTCTGGCAATTCAAGAATTGCATGGAAGGAATTGCGGATGCTTGCAAATTCTTCGATATCCCGGTGGTAAGCGGCAATGTTTCTTTTTATAATGAAAGCCCAAAAGGCGCAATCCACCCGACGCCGGCTATCGGCATGATAGGAGTCATAAATGACATCAAAAAAGTTTGCACGCAATATTTCAAGAAAGAAAATGAGATAATTATTCTTTTAGGGTCTTCGAAGGAAGAACTCGGCGGCAGCGAATACTTAAAAGTAATACACGGATTGATAAAAGGAGACGCTCCGCAGTTAGATTTACGTTTGGAGCGGGCAGTCCAGCAAACAGCGCAAGAAGCAATAAAAAAAGGATTAGCCAGTTCGGCGCACGATTGCTCCGAAGGGGGATTGGCAGTTACGCTGGCAGAGTGTTGTATTTCCAATAATGATAATGTAATGGGAGCACTCATTGATAATTTAGATTTTATCGGCAGAAAAGACACTGCCCTTTTCGGCGAATCGCAATCAAGAATTGTTATTTCCTGCAACAAAAAATCTGCAGGTAAAATCAGGGCCATAGCCCAAAATTTTGCTGCGCCGTTTCGTATAATAGGAACAACCGGCGGTAAAAATTTAAAGATATCTAGCGGCAAAAATGTTTTAATTAATCTGCCTATTAAAAGGATATTAGATAAATGGACAAATTCATTGCAGTCATTGATTACGGCTTAGGCAACTTGCGCAGCGTCAGCAAAGCGCTTGAATCCGTAGGAGCAAAAGTAAAAGTCGCCGACAAAGCAAAAGACATACTTTCCGCCGAAGCAATAGTCCTGCCCGGCGTCGGCGCATTCCGCAAAGGCATGGAAAACCTCGGGAAATCAGAAATAATACCCGCACTGCTTGAATCCATAAAAAACAATAAACCATTTTTAGGAATTTGTTTAGGATTGCAGCTGCTATTTACCGAAAGCGAAGAACACGGAATCTGCAAAGGGTTAGATATTATAAAAGGCAACGTCAAAAAATTTTCTGCAAATGTAAAGATTCCGCATATGGGGTGGAACGATATCAGAAAACAGAAGACAGAAAACAGAGAACAGAAAACAGATATATTAAAAGACATACCGGATAATTCTTATTTTTATTTCGACCATTCTTATTATGTGGAGCCGGAAGATAAAGATACTGTTATTGCTACTACTGAATACGGCAAAGAATTTGTCTCCGCGATAAACAAAGATAACGTCTGGGGCGTGCAGTTTCACCCGGAAAAAAGTTCGGATTTGGGTTTGAAGATACTTAAAAATTTCATTGAACTAACGAGGACCAAATGAGCCTTGCCCCGTTAGAAATATTTTAACGGGATAAACGGGAACGATATGAAAATCGAATCTAAATTTCTAACGGGGTTAGCTAAAAGAATAATCCCCTGTCTTGACGTAAAAGACGGCCGCGTCGTCAAAGGAATAAATTTCATAAACTTAAAAGACGCTGGTGACCCCGTTGAAACCGCCTCCGCATACAGCAAAGAAGGGGCGGATGAGGTTGTATTTCTGGACATTGCCGCAAGCTTCGAAAAGCGCGGGACAATGCTGGACGTAGTGAAAAAAACCGCGGAAAAAGTTTTCATCCCTCTTACCGTCGGCGGCGGAATAAGAAATATAGAAGATATAAGATTACTGCTTAAAAGCGGCGCAGACAAAGTTTCCATAAATACCGCCGCGCTGGAAAACCCCGCTCTTATAAAAGAATCAGCCGAAGAATTCGGAAGCCAGTGTATCGTTGTCGCGATAGACGCAAAACTTCAGAAAACAGAAGACAAAAATTCCAAAAATCTGTCATCTGTTGTCCGTCCTCTGTCCTCTGATAAAAAGTGGGAAGTATATACTTACGGCGGAAGAAAACCTACGGGATTAGATGCAGTAAGGTGGGCAAGAAGAGTGGAAGAATTAGGCGCGGGAGAAATTCTTCTTACGAGCATGGATAAAGACGGAACAAAAGACGGATACGACTTGCAGTTAACACAAGCAATATCCGAAGCAGTGAATATTCCCGTAATCGCTTCCGGCGGCGCCGGCACCTTAGAACACCTCTACGAAGCCCTGACCACGGGCAAAGCCGACGCAGTCCTTGCCGCCTCAATTTTCCACTACGGCGAATATTCAATCAAAGAAGCAAAAGAATATTTGAAGAATAAGGGGATAGCGGTGAGAATATAGTAATAAGTGATAAGTTTTAAGTTATAAGTCGAAAACTTAAAACCTAATACTTATAACTGATTTTAAAAATAAGTTTTAAGTTATAAGTCTAAAAATTCGAAAGAAAAAAATGCAAAACTTTAGAAAATTAAATATTTACAACAGAGCGATTGGATATTGTACGGAGATCTATAAATTCTCAACAAAACTTCCGACCAGTGAAAAATATGGGCTGATTTCTCAAATAAGAAGAGCAGCAAGTTCTATACCTCTAAATATATCCGAAGGAGCAGGCGCAAATTCTAATAAAGAATTTTCTTTATTTGTCAGTTATGCATACCGTTCAGCTAATGAAGTTCTAACATGTTTAGAATTAATAAAGAAACTAGGCCTATATAAAGCAGAAGCACAAATAGAAAGTTTAGAAAAAGAGGGAATTGAACTTAGTAGAATGCTCTATACATTCTTAAAGAAACTGGGATGAATAAGTAAAAGTTCTAAGTAATAAGTTCTAGGTTTTAAGTTATAACTTATTACTTAAGACTTATAACTATTTTTTATTTTATCAGTTACTTACAACTTATTACCTAAAACTTATAACTATTTTATCAGTTACTTACAACTTATTACCTAAAACTTAAAACTATCTTGTTTTTTC
>JAQURI010000088.1 GCA_028715665.1 Candidatus Ratteibacteria bacterium | reverse complement strand
TGGCGGTGCAGGGACTCGAACCCCGGACACGCGGATTATGATTCCGCTGCTCTAACCAACTGAGCTACACCGCCTTACGTCAGAAGACAGAAAACAGAAGTCAGACATCAGATTTTTTGTTTCTGTTATCTGTCCTCTGTTTTCTGATATCTGTCTTCTGTATTAGGTTGCGGGGGACGGATTTGAACCGCCGACCTTAGGGTTATGAGCCCTACGAGCTACCTGACTGCTCCACCCCGCGATTTGTAGGGCATTGTAATAGAGCAACCACTATTTGTCAATTTATATGCCGTATCGGGGCATTGAATATTTGCATTACCAAAATAAAATTGTTAAATTAGCAAAAAACGGGGGAATTTTAATGGTCAGAGAAATTATAGTACCCAAGTTGGGACAGATGATTAAAGAAGCAACGATTGATAAGTGGCTAAAAAATGAAGGCGATAAAGTGTCGAAAAGCGAAGTTTTGCTTGAAATTACTACCGATAAGGCTGCTTTGGAGATCGAGTCGCAATACGATGGGTACTTGAGAAAAATATTGTCTAAAGAAGGCACCCGAGTAACTGTTTTAACCGTTATAGGATTTATTTCTGATAGCATGAACGAAGAGATTCCTCGGATTGCGGGAAAAAGCGAAGTTTCTTCGGATTCCTGCCCGTTAAATATAAAGAGGAAAAAGTCGACCTAAAATGATCAACTATTAAGAGTTAGATTCCCATACAATATCATAATCGCCTTCCCATTTGACTGTTCTAGCGTCAATTCCCCCGTCATCCTTCATATTGGGGCCTAAACTATAGAGAATAAACCCGTTAGCAGATTTTTTGTAAATCAGATTTTTGCCGCTGAAAGGATCAACAGGGATTTCATTTAAGAAATCAGGCGCTAAATTTTCTAATTTTCCCGGATAATTCCCATTCTTTGCTTTGTAAAGTTTCAAAGCAAGCCCGGTTCTGCAAATGTCAATATATGTTTGATATCTTGCTATCTGCTCTCGTGTTTTATCCACAGCAGGTATAAGCATCTCTGTAAGAATGCAGTATTTAGGGATATTTTCCAATATTTTATCCTTAACATATTCATAATATGGAATATTAGAAGAATCCCGAATTTTAGACATCACTGTTAGATAACATGTGAAATCTTTTTTGAGTATTGGTTTCCCAAGGTGTAATAATAATGAAGATAACATTCTCGTTCTTGAAGTGTTTTCTGCTCCTATTGTGTCTCCTAATGATATTTTACCCTCTAATATTTGTTTGAATCCTTGCATTCCCCAGACAACTCTTTCCCCGTCCATACATTTGATAAAAGGTTCAATATCTTTATGAGTAGATAGTTCGTTAATTATTAATTCTGTTTTTTCTATAGGAACATCCTTTGAATTTGATATGCTTTCAATACATTCTATGATAATCCCATCACAGGCAATTCTTACCAATTGTGAAATCAAAAGCGGCTCATCTTTTAAATGGTTTGATATTTTTAAGCCGATAAGCAATGTGTTAAATGCTTCTTCTGTCTTTCCCGACTCAGTTTCAAGCAAAGCCCTTACGCAAAGTAATCTTGCAGAATCCCGCATTTTGCCAAGGTGAAGTAATTCCATAGCAAATCCGTCCTCGTATTCAAGATTGAAATTGCATTTGGGTTTCTTGGAACCTTCTTCAAGAAGTTCATAAATATACTGTATATCTCTGGAATTGACCATTCGGTAGACTTGTTGTTTTTGCTCATTAGTCCACTGGGAGATATCCGAAAAAGATTTTAATTCTCCTATTATTTTGGTTGTTTGTTTAATTTCTTCTGTTTCCAGCAATGCAAATACTTTTTTATAAATAAGTGCCGCATTTTCTTCGTCTGGTACTGGTGGAGGGACAATTTCGGCAATAGTCATGGGTTTGCCTTGAGCTTTAAGTTCAGCAAGTTTATTGCGCAGCTGAATACCGAATACAATATTCAGGACTATATTTAGCACTATAATCAGCGCAATTAAACTACCGAATATAATCCCTATTACTTTCAAAACTTTTTTGCCTTTACTCATGATAACCCTCCGTTTATCAGGTTAAGTTCTTTATTTAACTGCTCTAATTGTTCAAATCCTGTTGGTTTAATTTCGTATTTCTCGGTCTTAACTATATTTGCCAGTAATGTATAAGTTTTGCAGTCAATTCCTAAATCAACGCATAAATTCCCGATACCATTAGATTTTTCAATAGTTTTTGCGAATGATATGGTCTTGCCGTCGATTAATTTATCCGTGAGAGATATATCTATTTTCGAACTTGTTATACTTATTAAAATAAGTATTGCCAAAGCGTAGGCATAATTCCTTATTAATCCAAACGTAAAGACGGGACTTCGTTGCTTTGCCGTCCATGCGTTTCTTGCTTGTTCGAGAACCTTACCTTTTAAATTACCGTCAGCTTCTTTTAATGCAAAGAGGGAAAGTTTTTTTTCTATATCGTCATATTTCATCTTGTAATTCCTTTAGTTTAATTCTTAATTTTTCTATGCCGTAGCGATAGCGACTTGCTGCTGTATTTACGGAAATGTTTAATATTTTACCGATTTCTTCAAATGTCATATCCTGAAAAATTTTCATGCTGATTACTTCTTTTTGCCCTACGGGTAGAGATGAAAGAGCATGAGTAATTTGTTCCAGTTCGTTTTTATCCGGTCTATTGTCGCTGTTATTTAATATAAGAATATTTTTATAATCTTCGATGTTTCTTTCATGTTTTGGCTCATTTCTTATAAAAGAAAACGCCTGATTTCTTGCCATCGCAAATATATATCCTGTTAGATTACGCGCGGTTGCAACACGATTTCGTTTTTCTGCTATCGCTACGAACAGATTCTGCATAACTTCCTCCGCTTTAGAATCAGAACAAAGAATTGACAATATATATTTATAGAGGTTTTTTCCAATTTCATCATATATGACCTCAAGTGCAGAACAGTCATCTTTTTTGATTAATCTCTTTATCTTTAATTCTATTTCTTTTTCCATTGATGAATGCTTTATTAGCGTCATATAAAAGACGCAGATAGTATGAAAATTTGTCTAATTTTTTCTTACGGAGATTACACCACCACATAGCGAACTTGTCAACGTGTAGAACTGTTTAGGGTATAATAAACATATGATAAAAATAGTAGCTCTTGTCGGGCCCACTGCCGTAGGCAAGACAGGGTTGAGCCATAAATTGGTTGAGGAATTCGGTTTTGAAATCGTGTCTTGCGACTGTATGCAGGTTTACTCTGGAATGGATATAGGAACAGCCAAACCTTCTTTGGAAGAAAGGGGAAAATATAATTATCACATGCTTGATGTAGTTACGCCGGATTATCATTACAGCGCCGGCGAATATGCGCGCGACGCGGGAAAAGCAATCGAAGGCATAATAAAAAGGGGCGCAATTCCGCTGGTTTCGGGCGGAAGCGGCCTGTATCTGGATGCGCTTATTTACGGAATATCTTCTATGCCTAAAGCAGACCTTGATTTCAGAAAAAAGATGACAAAGGAAGCAGAGAAAAAAGGAAGTGTTTTTTTACATGAATTGTTAAAAGAAATAGACCCCGTATCGGCGAAAAAAATTCATTCTAATGATTTGAAAAGGATAATCCGCGCTTTGGAAGTCTATCAGTTGTCCGGCGAACCGCTTTCGGAAATCCAGAAGACCGGAAAAAATATTAAAAAATATGAACATTTGATAATAGGGCTGAACAGGCGAAGAGAGGAGCTTTACGAAAGAATTGAGGCAAGAGTCGATAAGATGTTTGAGGAAGGGCTTGTGGAAGAAGTGAAAGTTCTTTTGGACGAAGGATATACCAGCGAACTTTCTTCGTTTCAGGCGTTGGGTTATAAGGAAGTGGCGCAATATTTGAGAGGCAAATTAAAATTGGAAGAAGCAAAGGAAAAGGTAAAGAAAAACACCCGCAATTTCGCAAAACGACAGATGACCTATTTCGGGAAAAATAAAGGAATAAAATGGTTTGACTGTGCCAGTGATGATGATATAATCGCCGTTTTTAAAGAGGTAGAAAAATTTTTAGGAGATTTAAATAAATGAATGATTCGAGCGTAGACAAGGCGATTAAACAAAACAGGATGGCAACTATCACTATTAGGACCCGTCCTAACGCTTCGGTTAAGGTCAAACAAATCAGGCATGAATTCTGGTTCGGGACTTGTATAGCAAGAAGAACGTTGTTGGGCACGGAACACGCGGAAGATATGGAGAAATATCGCTGGGTTGTAAAGGAAAATTTTAATTCCGCGGTTCATGAGAATGCGCTGAAATGGCCCAACACAGAACCGGAGAAGGGCAAGGTTTCTTATAAAGATGCCGACGCTATACTTGATTGGTGCGAAAAAAACGACATAAAGATGCGCGGACATTGTGTTTTTTGGGAAAAGCAAGTATGTGTCCAGGATTGGCTTAAAAGTTTGGACGATGGAGAACTTAAAAAAAGTCTTAGAAACAGAGCAAAAGATGTCCTTAGCCGTTATAAGGGGCGGATTTCGGAATATGACGTAAATAATGAAATGCTTCACGGCGATTTCTATGTAAAGCGTTTCGGAGACAGCATCCATGTGGATATGTTCAATTGGTGTAAAGAAGCTGACCCTAATGCAAAACTGTATGTAAATGATTATGAAATTATCGATGGCGAATATTTCCCGAGATATGTGGAGCATATCGAAAAATTACTGGAAGCAGGCGCTCCGATAAGCGGAATAGGGATACAAGGCCATTTATTCCTGGGTAAAGTCGTAGATACGGCCAGAATCAAAGATATTCTTGACAAACTCTCCCAATTTAATCTGCCTATTAAAATTACCGAATTCGATGTTAGGACTCTTGACGAAACGGTGAAAGCGGAAAACCTGAGAAATGTTTACACGGCTTGTTTTGCGCATTCTTCGGTTGACGGTGTTTTTATGTGGGGTTTTTGGCAGAATTCTAATTGGCTTTCTACTAATAAAGTATACGGCATAAAGGGATATACTTCGCTTTGGAAAAAAGACTGGGCGCCGACTCCTTCGGTAAAAGTCTACCGCGATTTGGTGTTCAATGAATGGTGGACTGATTGGAGAGGGGAAGCAGACGCAAAAGGGGTGTGCAGCTTAAATGCATTTTACGGAAAACATTTAATTGAAGTCTGCGATAAAAAGCAAACCATAGAACTAAAAAAAGAAGAAGGCAATAAAACAATTACTGTAGATTAATTCTTCCGCATTACGTAATGCAGATATTCTTTTTTCTTTGCCGCCAGAGCTTTGTATAATCCTGTTTCTTTTGTCCCCGCAAATTCTTTGGTTAGCCAATGAAGGACTTTGGGAGCTAATTTATTTATCAGTTTAATCCTTCTTTCATGGTCTAAATCCAAAGCGTTAAGAACATGCCGTGTTATTATTTCCTCTTTTACAATTTTTAATTTGGAACTGCTTAATTGTTTCCTTAAAGATTCTACGGATTCCCGGTCTCTTAAATCTGCAAATAAAAAATATCCCCCAGGTTTCAGGATCCTGTGAACCTCATCTAAAAATCGTTCCATATTAGAATAGCGATGGGAAGATTCTACATTGATAACAGCGTCGAAGTTATCATTTGTATAAGGTATGTTTAACGCATCCGCACAGCAAAAGGATAATCTCTCTATGGAATAATATCTGTTGCAGAAATCAATGGCTTTTCTGCAAAGGTCGAACCCCTTTATAGAATTAGGGGCAAGGTATCGGGCTATATAAGAAGTTCCGCCGCCTCTTCCGCAACCAACCTCCAGCACATCTAAACCTTTTAAAGGCACGGATTGGACAACATGGTGATAAAGTTGGATTGGGTACCTGTTTTTTTCATCTTCCTTTTGAAGTTTAAGTTTTTTGTCATCCGCATAACCATAATTAAGAAAAGTCACTTCTCCTTCCCTGTCCACATGACTTATATACGAATATAAAATCTTCCAAAAAGGATTTAAAAGTTCGGCCCTTTTTGTCCTAATAGATTTGCCCACAGGATATTTTCTCATAGGCTTCAATTTGTTTTTTTCTTATATTTTCTTTCAAGTCTTGTTTATTTGCATATTCGCTGGGAATTAGTGGCTTGCAGAAGTAAAATATATATGGGATTTTTTTATTTCGCTCCATATATTTAATACTGTCCAGTCCCTTCGAAATGAATAATTCTTTCTGATGTTTTTCCGGAATCCATGAAGCAGTCGGGATAATAGGAACGTTTGTTTCCATTGCCAGATTTGCGGCTCCGGAATGATTGATTCTGGAAAAAAGTTTTAGAATATTCCCTTTCTCATCTAAAAGATATCTCGATGCCCCGTCATTTGTCATCGCGACTAAATCAAGGCTGTTTTTAAGCCACATGATGCTCGTTTCTTTTGTTTTCCTGTAATCTTCCCGCGATGACTGTCCTCCGGTTTTTACGGGGATTTGTTCCAGCATATAACATAGTTGCTTCAGTCCGGGTTTTGAGAAAGCGTCTTCGTCTATCCATCCGTGTATTTTCCTTTTGATGGTCACTCCCAATACGGACGAATCAAAATATAGGCAATGGTGCGTGACGATTATGCAGGATTCTTTCGGAATATTTTCCAGACCTACGGCTTGTATATCTAAAAAATGATTTATTAAAGGGCTTACGATTAAGTT